>JAGQUE010000439.1 GCA_020438665.1 Nocardioidaceae bacterium
GCGTCGACCGGCCGGGGTCGGGGGCCCTCACTGGTCCAGACCACCAGCGAAAACCACCATTCCCGCATCGCGAAGTGATAGGTTCTTCGACAACGAAGCCGCCGTGGGACCCGAGACCCCCGGCGGCTTCGTTCTTCGTTCGGCCCGACAGGTGGGGATGACCCCGCCGAGATTCGGCGTGGACGCCCTCGGCAAAACGCGGACTTATGGCATTGCCGTGTGATAGTTTCTTCGTGCAAGGCCGCCGCGGGACCCGAGACCCCCGGCGGCCTTGTTCGTCGTCCCGGCCAGATCTCGTGCAGCCGGCTGCCCCGGCTCGCACCCGCCACGTCGAGTGCCGGAGCTCCCAGTTCGGGGTGTGGGTACGGTCGAGAGGGTGAGACCGGTCCTGGTGTTCGACGGCGACTGCGGGTTCTGCACCCGCTCGGCGGAGTGGACACTGCGGCTGGGCTGCGAGGTCGACGTCGTCCCCTGGCAGCGGTTCGACCTGACCTCGGTGGGGCTGACCGTCGACGAGGCCGCGGCCAAGGTCCAGCTCGTTGACGGCCCGCGGATCTGGGCCGGCCACGAGGCCATCGGCCACACCCTTACGGCGTCGAGACACCCGGCGGTGCGGCTGCTGGGTCGGATCGTGCTGGTGCGCGTCCTCTCCCCTGTGGCGGCACGGGTCTATGCCTGGGTCTCCGCCCACCGACACCAGCTGCCCGGCGGCACCCCCGCCTGCGCGGCGTCGCGCGACGAGGAGTGACGGTTCCCGAGCTTCCGGTGCACCGCGGTGAGACGGCCACCACGCTGCCGGACCGCCGGTGCCGGCCCGGCTGCGACACGGGAGGATCATGGAGGCGTGTCCGAGCTCCAACACCTCGAATCGTCGTATACCGACGTCTACCAGATCGACGTCCCGCTGCGGGCGTTCAACGACCACCCTCCGATCCGCGCGACCCGCGTGATCGTCAGCGTGCGTCACCTCCCCGACGACCATCACCAGCCGGCGACCGTCCGCGTCTCGCTCACCGGTGAGAAGATCATCGCCACCGACAACGGCTTTGCCACCGTCGACAACGACGTGCGGGTCTATGGGCTCGCCGAGGAGCCGATTCGCTACAACCTGTGCCGTGACGCGGTCCTGGCGACGCTGGAGCGCCACGAGATCTCCCACGAGGACGTGCGCGACTTCGCGTTCCTGGTCGGGTGGGACGAGCACCGGGCCGACATCGACACTCGCGCCGTGGACCTCAGCGGCGCGATGAGCCCCGAGATCTCCCACACCGGCGGCTGACCCGGGTCACCGCCCGCCGGCCACGCGCAGGGTCGTCCCGGTGACATAGGACGCGGCGTCGCTCATCAGCCACGCGATGGTCTCGGCGACCTCCTCGGGCTCACCCGGGCGCCGCATCGGGATCAGCGGCGCCACCCGCTCCAGCCGGCCGGGCTCGCCCGCGTCGGCGTGCATGCGGGTGCGGATGTGTCCCGGCGCCACCCCCACGACACGGACACCGTCGGGGGCCAGTTCCGTGCCGAGCCCGAGCGTCAGGGCGTCGATGCCGGCCTTGGTGGCGGCGTAGTGGACGTACTCGCCCGGCGAGCCGATCGTGGCCGCGCCCGACGAGACGTTGACGATCACGCCGCCCGCACCGCCACGGGAGCGGCTCATCACGCGCGCGGCCTCGCGGGCGCAGAGCAGCGGTGCCGTCAGGTTCAGGTCGACGCTGCGGCGTACGACGTCGATCGGTGTGTCGGTGAGCGGTGCGATGTGGAACGTCGCTCCGGCGTTGTTGACCAGGCCGGTCACCTGGCCGAACCCCCTCGCTGCTCCGAAGAGGGCCTGGATCCCCTCGTCGGTGGTGATATCGGTGGCCACCGCGAGACAACGAACCCCGGCCTCCTCGACGCGGCGAACGGTCTCAGCGGCCGAGCCCGCGTCGCGCGCATAGCCGAGCACCAGGTCGTGTCCGTCGCGCGCCAGGCGGGCCGCCGTGGCCGCCCCGATCCCGCGCGTCCCTCCGGTGATGATCGTGAGGCGTCGCTGCATCCGCCCAGCCAACCACAGTGAGCGGCCTCAGGACACGCGGAGAAAAGCGTTGTCGAGCATGCCGTTGAACTGGTCGGAGGCCGGGTGGATCGAGGCCGGGCCCGTGAGCTTGCCGCCGACCGAGAGTGGCGTCGAGGGGGCGAAGTCGAGGACGCCGACCTGGCCGGTCGGGGACCAGGTCTTGGTCACCGGCCCGAGGGACCCGGGCCCGCGGATGGTGCGGACGGCGATCATCAACCTGTCCCCGCCGCCGACCACGTTGCGCGCGCAGCGGATCCGGTACCAGGTCTTGGGGTGAGGGCGCACCTTGGAGACCACCATGAGCGACCCCGACCGTCCTAGCACCCGACAGCTCAGCGTGCGCGAGTCCTCCTGGATCTTGAACTGCGCTCCGTCGTTGAACAACCCACGCTGGATCAGGTTGTTGCCGTCGTCGGAGGACGTGCCCTGGCTCTTGGCGTCAAGACGGGCATCCACGCCGAACCGGAACGGCGCCGCGAGCGGCTCGAGCGGGTCGTCGCTGCCGACGGGCAGGACCGAGACCACGGCACGCGGTCCGTTGCTGCGGCCGTCATAGGCGGGGTAGTCGGCCACCCGTGAGCCGACCGACCTGACGTGACGTGCGCGAAGGCGACCCCCGTGGGCGGTCACCACCGTGACCGACACAGTGGCGCTGCCCACGTTGGGCAGCGAGGTGATCGTGTGCCCCGGTGTCGTGGCCTCGAAGTCGAGCCGCAGCTGGTCACCGCTGCTCGCCGCACGAGTGGAGGAGGGGACGAGGACGAGCAGCAGGGAAGCCGCGCTCGCCCCCAGTCCGAGCCACCCCCGAGTGCCGCGCATCAGGTCACCCCAGGCGGAAGAACGCGTTGTCGAGGAGACCGTTGAACTGCTCGACGCGTGCCGGCATCAGGAGGCTGTCCTTGATCTTGCCCCCGATGGCCAGCGGACGCCCCCGCGGGAAGACCAGGCGACCGATCTCGACGATGGCCGTGTGGTTCTCGAGCAGGTGCGGGCGCCCCCGCGAGCCCAGCGTGCTGATGCGCAGCTGTGCGGTGTCGGGGCCGTCGACGACGGGGCTGAGCGAACAACGGATCCGATACCACTTCGCGGCATCGACGGGCGTGTCGGCGGTGAGGAACACCGAGCCGAGCTGGCCCTTGATGCGGCAGCCGATGACGCCCTTGTCCACCTGCAGCTTGTATTGGGCCGGGCTGCCGAAGTAGCCGCGCTGCATCAGGTTGTTTCCGTCGTCGCGGGCAGCGATCGCCGCTGCATCGATCCTGAAGTCGACGCCGAAGGAGAACGACGAGGTCCGGGGCGCCAGCCGGTCACGTTTGCGGCTGACCACGGCCACCACGGCGTGGGGCGCGCTCGAGCCACCGGCATAGGGCGGGAAGTCGGCGACCCGGGAGCGGGTGTTCTTGACCTGGCGCGAGACCAGATGACCGCCGTTGCTGCGGACGATCTTGACCGTGACCGGAGCCTTGCCCGCGTTGGCGAGCCGGAGGATCGAGTGCCCGGGCTTGGTGTTGTCGAACCGGACCCAGACGTCGTCGCTCTTGGACGCCGCCGACGCCGGTGCGGTCAGCGTCGCAGCGACGCTGGCCAGGACGACCGCCGCAGGCAGGGCAGCGCGGACGAAGCGTGAGGTCATGACGGCCCTTCTCTCGGGTGTGCCATGGCGAGGGTACCCACGCACCCGGGTGTGGACCAATGTTCGGGGCACGTTCACAGGCTTTTTACCTGCCCGACACGTCAACCGTCGACCATCTCGCGGAAGCGCTGGGCCACCTCGTCGGCCACCTGCTCGCTCACGGCCGCCGCCACCGCGACCTCGGTCGCCGCCCAGCCGGGCACATCGGCGGGCCGCCACGGCCAGCTCGCCGACACCCTGTCCTCCTGCATCCGGTCCACCAGTCGCGCCGTCAACGTCTCGGCATCCCCCTCGACGTGCACCAGGAACGTGTTGGTGTGGGGCGGGGACGGGGTGCAGCGCAAGCCCCGGGCCTCCAGAGCTCCGGCGAGTCGGCGCGCCGAGGCGACGTACTCCCCCATGAGCGGGAGGGCGTCGCGGAGTCCGACGAGGCCGCCGACGGCCTGGGTGGTCATCCGATAGAGGGTGCCGCCCAGGCGCCGGCGCCAGACCCTGAGCTCGGCCGTGAGGTCCTCCGGACCCGCGACCAGGGCTCCGCTGGGTGCGGCCAGCCCCTTGTAGAGCGACACATAGATGCTGTCGACGAGCCCGGCGATCTCGGGGAGCGGCCGGTCATAGAACGGCTGGCTCTCCCAGAGGCGCGCGCCGTCCACATGCAGAGGTACGCCGCGTCGGCGCGCCGCATCTGACAGCGCCACCAGCTCCTCCCAGGTCGGGAGCAGACACCCCGCGTCGCGCAGCGGCAGCTCGACCAGGACGGCACCCAACCGGCCGGGGATGCGGTCGAGATGGCTGGCGGTGGGCACCTCGCGACCCACCGTCAGCAGCTCCATCTCGAAGCCGTGGACACGGCGCGGTCCGTCCTCCTCGTGCACCAGCAGGTGTGAGAGGTCGGGAAGGGCGACCCGTCGGGAGCCGGTCCGGTCGCACCAGGCCCGCAGCGCCGCCTGCTGGGCCATCACCCCGCTGACGAACAGCACCGCGTCGGGCTTGCCCAGCAGCTGGGCGACCTCACGCTCGAGCCGCTCCACCGGGCCACGCTCGCCATAGGAGTCCACCTCGTCGTCGAACCCGAGCTGGTCGGCGGCGGCAGCGAGCCGTCGCAGCGACGCCACCGGGCTCTCCGGGGCATGTCCCAGCGGGAACGTCGTACAGGCGCGGTAGGCCTGGCGGAACCTGTCCTCGAGCTCGCTCATCCGTCTCCTCCTGATCGGTCGGGGTCAGCCACGCGGTGTGCCTGGTGGGTCAGCTCCAGAACACCCGCTCGACGACGTCATGCGCTCGCCGGGTCACCCGGAGGTAGTCGTTGACCATGCGGTCGGACTCGCCGGGGGGATAGCCCAGCACCGAGGCCGCCGCCGCACGCTCCCGCGGGTCGCGGGGCAGCTGGTCACCGCTCTTGCCGCGCACGAGCGTGATGGCGTTGCGCAGTCGGCTCACCGTCCGCCAGGCCGTGGCCAGCGTGTCGGCGTCCTCCGCCGAGACGAGGCCGACGTCCCGGGCGGCGAACAGCGACTCCAGCGTGCGGGTGCTGCGCAGCTCGGGGTGGCGGCCCGCATAGCGCATCTGGAGCAGCTGGACGGTCCACTCGACGTCGGCGAGCCCGCCGCGCCCGAGCTTGAGGTGCGTGTTGGGATCGGCACCTCGCGGCAGTCGCTCCTTGTCGACCCGGGCCTTGATCCGGCGCACCTCGCGGATGTCGGCCTCAGCCAGCCCCTCCTCGGGAAACCGCAGCGGGTCGATGAGCTCGGTGAAGCGTGCCCGCAGGGAGGGGTCG
This sequence comes from Nocardioidaceae bacterium, assembly GCA_020438665.1. The sequence continues at coordinate 5,464 of JAGQUE010000439.1, forward strand.
CCCACCACGGCATCGGCGCGGAGCAGCGCCTGGAACTCCCACACCTTGGACCACTTCGCGTAATAGGCGGCATAGGCGTCGAGGGTCCGCGCCAGCGCACCCTTGCGGCCCTCGGGGCGCAGGTCGGCATCCACCAGCAGCGCTGGGTCGGTCCCCGGCGCGAACAACAGCCCCCGCAACGTATTGCAGGCCGCCATCGCGACCTCGGTGGCCAGCGTCGGGTCGGCGCCCTGGACCGTCTCGAACACGAACATGACGTCGGCGTCGCTGCCATAGGAGAGCTCGAACCCGCCATAGCGGCCCATCGCGACGATGGCGAGGCGGACCGGGGGGTCTTCCAGATCTCGTTGCCAGCAGGCCTCGCGCAGCGCCACCTCGAGCGTGGCCTCGAGCGTGGCGTCGGTCAACCGGGACAAGGCGGCACCGGTGTCGGCCACGTCGGCGAGCCCCAGCAGGTCGGCTGCGGCGATGCGGAACAGCTCGCGTCGCCGGATCCCTCGCACGACCTTGACGGCGTCCTCGGCCGACACCTGGCGGCGCGCCGCGGCCTGCATCTCCGTCGTGACGGCCTCGACAGGCAACGGCGCCAGGTCCTCACCCAGCAGCCGCACCCCGTGAGGCTCGCGCTGGAGCAGGTCGGTCACATAGCGCGAGGTGGCCAGGATCCGGGCGAGCCGCTGCGCGACCTCGCCCTCGTCGCGCAGCGTCTTCAAGTACCAGTGGGTGCGGCCCAGGGACTCGCTGATCTTGCGGAAGCCCGAGAGCCCGGCGTCAGGATCGGGTGCGTCCGCGAACCACTCGAGCATGACGGGGAGCAGGGTCCGCTGGATCGCGGCCGTGCGCGAGACCCCGGTGGTCAGCGCCTCGAGGTGACGCAGCGCCGCCGCCGGATCCTGATAGCCGAGGGCCGCCAGGCGGTTGCCGGCCGCTTCGGCCGACAGCCGTGCACCGTCGCCGGGGATCCGGGCCACCGCGCTGAGCAGCGGACGATAGAACAGCTTCTCGTGCAGCCGGCGGACCTCGCGGCGGTGGTCGTTCCAGGCCTTGTCGAGGGACTCGACCGGGTCCTTGAGGAAGCCGAGTGAGCGGCCCAGCCGCCGCAGCGACTCCTCGTCGTCCGGCACGACATGCGTTCGTCGCAGCTGTCGCAGCTGGATGCGGTGCTCGAGGGAGCGCAGGAAGGTGTAGGCGGCGCTCATCGCCTCGCCGTCCTCGCGGCCGATGTAGCCGCCGCGGGTGAGCTCGGCGAGCGCGCTGAGCGTTGCCGGCGCCCGGATGGCGTCGTCGGCGCGGCCGTGGACGAGCTGGAGCAGCTGGACGGCGAACTCGACGTCGCGCAGCCCTCCCTCGCCGAGCTTGAGCTGGCGTGAGGCCTCGCGGGCGGGGATGTGCTCGAGCACGCGGCGGCGCATCGCCTGCACGTCCGCGACGAACCCGTCGCGCTCCGCGACGCTCCACACCTGCGGCGACACGATGGCCATGAAGTCGCGGCCCAGCGCGAGGTCGCCGGCGACAGGGCGCGCCTTGAGCAGGGCCTGGAACTCCCA
>JAGQUE010000039.1 GCA_020438665.1 Nocardioidaceae bacterium
TGCAACGCCAACCCGATCTTCAAGGCGCGCCTGGAGAACGTCGGCTACCTCGACCTGGCCGGAAGCCTCGCGCTCGGCATCACCGGACCGGTGCTCCGCAGCACCGGCTATCCGTGGGACCTGCGCAAGACCCAGCCCTACTGCGGTTATGAGACCTATGACTTCGACGTCCAGACGTGGGACACGTCCGACGCCTATGGCAGGTTCCGGGTGCGCCTCAACGAGATGTGGGAGTCGCTGCGCATCATCGAGCAGGCCGCCAACCGGCTGGCCGACCTCGAGGGTGCGCCGGTGATGGTCGCCGACAAGAAGATCGCCTGGCCCAGCCAGCTCGCGATCGGCTCCGACGGCATGGGCAACAGCCTCGACCACATCAAGCACATCATGGGTGAGTCCATGGAGGCGCTCATCCACCACTTCAAGCTGGTGACGGAGGGCTTCCGGGTGCCGCCCGGGCAGGCCTACGTCCCGGTGGAGGCGCCGCGCGGCGAGCTCGGTGCCCACGTGGTGTCCAACGGCGGCACGCGCCCCCACCGCGTCCACTTCCGGGACCCGTCGTTCACGAACCTGCAAGGGACATCGGTGATGTCCGAGGGGGGCATGGTGGCCGACGTGATCGTGGCGATCGCGTCGCTGGACCCGGTGATGGGTGGAGTTGACCGATGAGCATCGACCAGAAGACCTATGAGGAGCTGGAGCAGATCGCGGCGCGCTACCCGCAGCCGCGCTCGGGTCTGCTGCCCATGCTCCACCTCGTGCAGAGCGCCGAAGGCCGCATCACGCCTGAGGGCATCGAGGCGTGCGCCGAGATCCTCGGCATCTCCGCGGCCCAGGTCAGCGGCGTAGCGACGTTCTACACGATGTACAAGCGCCGGCCGGTGGGCGACTACCACGTGGGGGTCTGCACCAACACGCTGTGCGCGGTGATGGGTGGCGACGCCATCTTCGAGCGGCTCAAGGACCACCTCGACATCGGCAACGACGAGACCACCGACGATGGCAAGATCACTCTCGAGCACGTCGAGTGCAATGCGGCGTGCGACTATGCGCCGGTCGTGATGGTCAACTGGGAGTTCATGGACAACCAGACCCCCGAGTCGGCCGTCGAGCTCGTCGAGGACCTGCGGGAGGGCAAGGAGGTCCGCTCCACCCGTGGGCCCACGATCGTGACCTGGCGTGAGGCCGAGCGCGTGCTGGCCGGCTTCAACGACGGCCTGGCCGACGAGGGCCCCGCGGCGGGCCCGGCGTCCCTGGTCGGGCTCGGCATCGCCCGCAACGAAGGCTGGACCGCTCCGGAGGCTTCCCAGTGACCGACACCCTGACTCCCGTCCTCACCGACAACTGGGACGCCGAGCGCTCCTGGAAGCTCGCCACCTATGAGGGTCGCGGCGGCTACGGCGCCCTCAAGAAGGCCCTCACCATGAGCCAGGACGACGTGATCACCGCCGTCAAGGACTCCGGGCTGCGCGGCCGTGGTGGTGCGGGATTCCCGACGGGCATGAAGTGGAGCTTCATCCCCCAGGACAACCCCAACCCCAAGTATCTCGTCGTCAACGCCGACGAGTCCGAGCCGGGCACCTGCAAGGACGTGCCGCTCATGATGGCCAGTCCCCACACCCTCATCGAGGGCGTGATCATCTCCTCCTACGCCATCCGCGCGCACCACGCGTTCATCTATGTCCGGGGCGAGGTGCTCCATGTGATCCGCCGGCTCCAGGCCGCGGTCGCCGAGGCCTACGCCGCCGGCCACCTCGGCAAGGACATCCACGGCTCCGGCTACGACCTCGAGCTGGTCGTCCACGCCGGCGCCGGTGCCTACATCTGCGGTGAGGAGACCGCGCTCCTCGACTCGCTCGAGGGGCGCCGCGGGCAACCCCGACTGCGCCCGCCGTTCCCCGCCGTGGCGGGCCTCTATGCCAGCCCGACGGTCATCAACAACGTCGAGTCGATCTCGTCGGTGCCGAGCATCATCGCCAACGGGGCATCGTGGTTCGCCTCGATGGGCACCGAGCGCTCCAAGGGTTTCGGCATCTTCTCGCTGTCGGGCCACGTCAAGAACCCGGGCCAATACGAAGCCCCGCTGGGCATCACGCTGCGCCAGCTGATCGACCTGGCCGGCGGGATGCGCGACGGCCACGAGCTCAAGTTCTGGACGCCCGGTGGTTCCTCGACCCCGATGCTGACCGCGAGCGACGAGCACCTCGACATGCCGCTGGACTTCGAGGCCGTCGCCGCCGCCGGGTCCATGCTCGGCACCCGTGCGCTCCAGCTGTTCGACGAGACCACGTGCGTCGTGCGTGCCGTCCTGCGGTGGACGGAGTTCTACAAGCACGAGTCCTGTGGCAAGTGCACGCCGTGCCGCGAGGGGACGTGGTGGCTGACGCAGACCCTGGCCCGGCTCGAGCAGGGGCAGGGCACCGAGGCGGACCTCGACCTGTTGCTCGACGAGTGCGACAACATCCTCGGCCGCTCCTTCTGCGCGCTGGGCGACGGCGCCACGAGCCCCATCACCTCCTCGATCCAGTTCTTCCGCGAGGAGTTCGTCCGCCACCTCACCGAGGGCGGCTGCCCGTTCGACCCGGCCGCCTCGACCGTCTTCGCCACTGCGGGAGCCCAGGCATGACACAGGCCTCGACCGGAACCGACCTCGTCACCTTGACCATCGACGGGGTGAGCGTCAGTGTCCCCAAGGGCACCCTGGTGATCCGGGCCGCCGAGCAGGTCGGAATCCAGATTCCGCGGTTCTGCGACCACCCCCTCCTCGAGCCCGTCGGCGCCTGCCGGCAGTGCCTGGTCGAGGTCGCCCTGCCCGGTCCCGACGGCTCCCTGCGGCAGATGCAGGGTCCCCCCGGCCGGATGAAGCCGCAGGCGTCCTGCACGCTCGTCGCCTCCGAGGGCATGGAGGTCAAGACCCAGGTCACCTCCGAGGGTGCCGACAAGGCCCAGACCGGCGTCATGGAGTTCCTCCTCATCAACCACCCGCTCGACTGCCCGGTGTGCGACAAGGGCGGTGAGTGCCCCCTCCAGAACCAGGCCATGTCCAACGGCCGCGGGGAGTCCCGGTTCCAGGAGGTCAAGCGGACCTACCCCAAGCCGATCAACATCTCGGCCCAGGTCCTGCTCGACCGCGAGCGGTGCGTGCTGTGCGCCCGCTGCACCCGCTTCTCCGAGCAGATCGCCGGCGATCCCTTCATCGCGCTGATCGAGCGCGGCGCCCTCCAGCAGGTCGGTATCTATGAGAAGGAGCCCTACGAGTCCTACTTCTCGGGCAATGCGATCCAGATCTGCCCGGTGGGCGCGCTGACCTCGGCCGACTACCGCTTCCGCTCCCGTCCCTTCGACCTGGTCTCGACCCCCTCGGTGGCCGAGCACGACTCCTGCGGCGCGGCGATCCGCGTCGACCACCGACGCGGCAAGGTGATGCGGCGGCTGTCGGGCAACGACCCCGAGGTCAACGAGGAGTGGATCACCGACAAGGACCGGTTCGCGTTCGCCTATGCCCGTGAGGACGACCGCATCACCTACCCCCAGATCCGCGAGGACGGCGCCCTGCGCCCCGCCTCGTGGCCGGAGGCCTTCGCCGTGGCCGCCCGCGGCCTGGCCGCCGCGGGATCATCGGCGGTGCTGACCGGCGGGCGTGTCACCGCCGAGGACGCCTACGC
>JAGQUE010000440.1 GCA_020438665.1 Nocardioidaceae bacterium
TCGGAGGAGAGGAAGTCGGCGGCGACGGCGTCGGGCTGCTCGCGGTCGACGGAGATGCGACCGTTGAGCTCGGTGAGCTTGTCGGTGGTCAGGGCCGCCATCAGCTTGTTGAGGGGGTCCTTGACGTCCTCGTGATCGGCGAGCCAGTCGGTGCTGACAGCCGGGACGAGGTTCTGGGCGGCCTGGATGCCCTGGTCGTCGTCGAGGAGCACGAGGCCCTGGTCGGCGAGGGTCCCGTCGGTGGTGCTGGTCAGGCCCAGCTGGGACTCGTTGTTGATCACCGACTGATAGGTCTGATCGCTGGCGAAGCCCAGCGGCAGGATCTTGGTGATGTCGATGCCATAGACCCCGGTGAGTCCGCCCTCGCAGTCGGCGCGACCCTTGCAGTCGGGCGCGGCGGCGAGCACCACCTTGGTGCCCGACAGGTCCGAGAGGGTGGTCAGCCCGTTGGCGTCGGCGTACTTCTGGGTCACGAAGAAGGCGTTCTGGTCGGTGGCCGACGACGGGTCCAGCAACGTGATGCCGGCATCGCTCAGCAGCTGCTCGCCGGCCGAGATCGACTCGGCAGCGTCGTTGGTGACGATCGACTTGGCATCGGCGCCGTTGGCCTTGGCGTTGAGGAAGTCGAGGATGCCCCCCACATATTCGGGGACGATCTGTACGTCGCCGGGGAACTGGCCCATATAGACATCGCGGGTGTCGACGAGCTGCACCTTGACGGTGTAGCCCTCGTGCTCGAGCAGCTGCTGGTACATGCTGGCCACCAGGGTCGCCTCGGGGAAGCTCTGGCCCGAGATCGTCACCGACCCCTTGCCTGCCGAGCTGCTGCTCGAGTCGTCAGCACCACTGCCCAGGTCGTCGCTCGCGCACGCGCTGAGGAAGAGCATGGAGGTCGCGGCCACGGCCGCCCAACGTCGGAGTTTCATGGATCCGCCTTCTGTGTCCCGCGGCGCTCGCCGCGCGTGTCCGGTCTGAGTCGACCCCGGGGCAGTACCCCACGTCCCTGCGAGGCTAGCCCAAGGCTGGTTGTGCCGCGTCGTCACGCGGGGCGGTCGGGATCGGGGACGCGAGTCGCTGGAGCCCGGCGCCGAGGCCCTCGAGCACCAGGGCCACCGCCGCCACGACGACGGCCCCGGCGATGCCCTTGCCATAGTCGGTGTTGGCGAAACCGTCGGTGATGACGCGGCCCAGGCCCGGCCCGGCCACCAGGGCGGCGATGGTCGCGGTCGCCCACACCTGGACGCCCGCCAGCCGTACGCCGGTCGCCACGATCGGCAGGGCCAGCGGGAGCTCGACCCGGGCGAACTGCTGCCACGCGCTCATCCCCATCCCCCGGGCCGACTCCTTGGCCGGAGCGGGGACCTCACGGATCGCCACATAGGCGTTGGTCACGATCGGCGGCAGTGCGAACGCCGCGAGAGCGATCAGGGTGGCGATGCCGGCCCGTCCATAGGGTCCGACCGTGCGTATGCCGGGCCAGTCGGCCGCGACGAGCAGGGCCAGGAGCGCGAAGGTCGGGATGGCGCGGCCGACGTTGGAGATATTGATGGCCAGGAACCCGCCCCGACCGAGGTGTCCCAGCCAGAACGCCAGCGGCAGCCCGATGAGCAGCGCGAGCAGGAGCGCGGTCGCCGAGAGCAGCAGCTGTTGGATCAGCAGGCTGAGCATGCCGCCGCTCCCCGTCCAGTTGGCGGGGTCGGTGAGATAGGCCCAGGTGTCCGCGGCAACGTTCATGCGCGCACTCCCCGGGTCCACGGCGTCAACAGCCGCTGGGTGGCGACGAGGAGCAGGTCGAGGGCGACCGCCAGCACCACGCACAGCGCGCACGCGGCCAGCAGCTCCGCGCGGAAGTTGCTGAAGACCCCGTCGGAGATGAGGTTGCCGAGGCCGCCGTGGGCGACCAGCGTCCCGACCGTGGTGAGCGCGACGGTGGAGACGGTCGCGACCCGGAGACCCGCCATGAAGACCGGCAGCGCGAGCGGCAGCTGCACCCGCATCAGCAGGCTGCGCGAGGAATAGCCCAGCCCCGTCGCGGACTCCACCACGTCGGCCGGGACGCTGCGCAGCGCGTCGAGGATGGCGCGCACCAGGATCGTCAGACAGTAGAGCGCGAGCCCGATCACCACGGTGGTCGCGGTGATGCCGGTGAACGGCACCAGGAGGGGGAACAGCGCGAGCGACGGGATCGTATAGAGCGTGGTCGCGGTCCCGACGATGGCCGTCTCGAGACGACGGAAGCGCCGCGCCAGCAGCGCGAGCGGTACGGCGATCAGCAAGCCCAGCAGGACGGCGGCCGCCGTGATCTGGAGGTGTTGGACGGTGGCGCTGATGAGCTGGTCCTTGCGGTCCACGAGATAGGCACCGCACACCCATTCGTTGACCAACCTGCTGTAGCAGCTGGGTGCTGAGCCCGCGGCTGCCGTGGCCGTCACGAGTAGGGTCACCACATGGACGCTACCGCGGACTCCATGATCCGGCTGGTCGGTGTCGGCAAGACCTATGCCGACGGCACGGTCGCCGTCCACGATCTCGACCTCGAGGTGGCGCGCGGCCAGATCATGTGCCTGGTCGGTCC
>JAGQUE010000040.1:0-6201 GCA_020438665.1 Nocardioidaceae bacterium
ACGCACTCGTCGGGGTGGATGTAGAGCATGCGCTTGCCCTCGTAGATGCAGTCGACGGGGCACTCGTCGACGCAAGCACGGTCCTTGACATCGACGCACGGCTGGGCGATGACGTAGGTCACCAGTTCCTCCTGAGACGCTGCAACGGGCAGATGCGGAGAGCCTAGTATCCACCCGTGGGGACAGGTCCGGAACACGCGGTCGGTCGACATGGACTCGGCCCCCACGTCGTCGGCCGACGTGTGGTGGTCCGCAGCCGGATCCCTGGCGAGACCGGCCCGTCCGGCGGCCCCGCCGTGACCGACGTGCTGGGTGACTGCGTCGCCTGGGAGGCGACGACGATGACCGTGCGCCGCGAGTCCGGCGAGGAGGTCACCATCCCGCTCTCGCTCATCGTGTCCGGCAAGCCGGTGCCGCCCCGGCCCTCGGTGCGGGGCCGGGTGACCCCGTCCGCCGCCCAGGCGCGCAGCCACGCGATGTTCACCGACGTCACGACCGCGCCGCTGGGCGGCTGGACGATCCGCTGGTCCGATGCGACTCCCGCCCGCCGGGTCAACTCGGTGCTGGCGATGGACGAGCCAGGACTCGCCGATCCGGTCGGGGCGGTCGTCGAGCGGTACGGCGCGCTGGGGCGCCCGCCGATCGCCGCGGTCCTGCCGGGATCCACGGCGGATGCGCTGTTCGCCGAGGCGGGGTGGGTGCTGCACCGTGACGAGGCGGACGCCCATTTCCAGATCGCCGGCGTCGCGGCCTGTCGTCGCAACCTCGCCGAGCCGCCGTCCTACGGCGTGGACCTGACCGACCTGCCCGCACGACCGACGGCCCAGCGGGTCGAGGCCGCCATCGGCGAGGACGCCAGCGCCATCGGTGCCTATGAGGACGACTGGCTCGGCATCAGCGCGGTCTGGGTCAACCCCGAGCGGCGGCGCCGCGGCCTCGCCCTCGCGGTGATCGCCCGGCTGCTCGGGTGGGGTGCCGAGCTCGGCGCCACCACCACCTATCTGCAGGTGCTCTCGGACAACGAGCCGGCGCTCACCCTCTATGCCCGGCTGGGGTTCACCCCCCACCACACCTACCGCTACCTGACGCCGCCGACGAGATAACCGCTGGAGCAGCCGCGCCTGTCGACCTAGACTCGACGCGTTCCCGCGGGGCGTGACGAACCCCCAGCCGGCCGGCTGAAGCAGTGGGAGCCGCGCGTCCGGCGTACACCGACGAGAGGCCGGCCTCCGCGCGCGAGCGGGAGCCTCCGGCGAAGGTGTGGTGGCACCGCGACCTGGCCCCCGCCCACACCTCCAGGGCTCTCATGACGAGCTGGAGGTGACACCCATGACGCATTCCCCGAGATCCCGCACGATGGCGGCATCCCGCACGATGGCGGCCGACCTGCCGCACTCTCCACCGGGCAGCGCGGTCTGGCTGCAGGGCTGGGTGCACCGGCGGCGAGAGCTGGCCACGGTGACCTTCCTGGTGCTGCGCGACCGGACCGGCCTTGCCCAGGTGGTGCTCCCGGCCGGCAGCGAGGTGCCGCCCGAGGAGACGACGGTGACGGTCTCCGGCACGGTGGTGGCCAACGTCCAGGCACCCGGCGGTGCCGAGGTGACTGACGCGGTCGTGACCGCCCTGACCGAGCCGGCCGAGACTCCGCCGTTCGAGCTGTGGCGGCCGCAGCTGGGCGCCGCCCTCCCGACGATGCTCGACCACGCGCCGATCGCCTGGCGCCACCCGGCCCAGCGCGCCCGCTGGGAGCTGGCCGCGGCGAGCCTCCGCGGGTTCCGCACAACGCTGGATGGGCTCGGTTTCACCGAGGTCACGACCCCCAAGTTCGTCGAGTCGGCCACCGAGTCGGGCGCCAACGTCTTCGAGGTCGACTACTTCGGCCGGCCGGCCTATCTGGCGCAGAGCCCGCAGTTCTTCAAGCAGCAGCTGGTGGGAGTCTTCGAACGCGTCTATGAGGTGGGCCCGGTGTTCCGGGCCGAGCCGCACGACACGGTGCGCCACCTGGCGGAGTATGTCTCCCTCGACGCCGAGCTCGGCTTCATCCGCGACCACCGCGACGTGCTGGCGGTGCTTCGCGAGGCGCTGGTGGGCATGGTCGGCACTATCGAGCGCGAGGCGACGGGAGCCGTCGACCGGCTCGATGTGACGCTGCCCGCCATCCCCCACGAGATCCCGGTGCTCCACTTCAGCGAGGCGCTCCGGCTCGTCGGGGCCCCCGACGACGAGCCCGACCTCGCCCCCGAGCACGAGCGCGCCCTGGGCGCCTGGGCGCTCGGGGAGCACGGCAGCGACCTGGTCGCCGTCGAGGGCTACCCGATGGCCAAGCGGCCGTTCTATACCCACCCGCAGCCCGACGACCCGCGCTGGTCCAACAGCTTCGACCTGCTCTTCCGCGGCCTGGAGCTCGTCACGGGGGGGCAGCGGCTGCACCGGCCGTCGGACTACGACGCCGCGATCCGGGCGCGCGGTGAGGACCCCGCGGCCTATGCGGCCTATCTCCAGGCGTTCCGCCACGGGATGCCACCGCACGGCGGCTTCGCCATCGGTCTGGAGCGCTGGGTGGCCCGGCTCGTCGAGGCAGCCAACATCCGTGAGGTGACGCTCTTCCCGCGCGACCTGCACCGGCTGTCGCCCTAGCGGCGATCAGTTGGCGAGCACGGCGTCCAGGGTCAGGGTCCGCGGACCGCCCCGGGGCGCGTCGGGGTCGCGCCCGGCGAGCCGGACCACCCGGAGGGTGTCTCCCAGGGCCGCCGGTCCCTGCCAGATGATGGTGCGGGCATGGCTGTGGGCGGCGTACGGCGTGACGCGGGCGACGAGGGTGCCGTTCTGATAGACGGCGAAGCGGGCGGCCCTGGGCCCCTCACGCATCACCAGGGCGAGGTTGGTGCCGGTGGCGGCCGGCGGGTTGAACCGGTCGGCCAGCGCCGTCACCGTCAGCTCGACGGCGGCATCGGGGTCGTCGGAGCGGGCCAGCGTGCCGTGGGAGGCCGTCGGCAGGCTCACCGACCGCCAGGCGCCGTCATAGCGCACCGAGACCCGGGCGCCATAGGGCGAGTCGACGGTGCCGTCTTGTTGGATCGTCGAGAAAGCACCGCCCATGACGACGTTGGTCGTGGCGTTGCCGGCGGGGTCGGTGGCGGTGACCTCGTAGGTGTCGGGGAACCCCCGCGGGCCGCCGCAGTCGTTCTGCCAGTCGTCGGTGCGCACGGTCGCGCTCGTCGCCGACGGATCCAGCGACAGCTCGTAGGGCTCCGCCGCCCACGGCACCACGACCACGGAGGAGGCCACCGAGCCACTGTCGTCGGTGGCGGTCCAGGCGAACGTCTGGCGGGCCACGGTGAGGTTCAGGCCGGGGCAGTAGTCCAGGTCCAGGTCCAGCTGGCTACCGACCAGCCACGACGCCCGGTCGGGGGTGACCAGGGTGGGCGGGGAGCCGTCGCTGTCCACCGCGCGGGCCGGTGCGACCGACCCGCCGGCAGCCAGCAGCACCAGTGCCGCGACCAGCAGTCCGCGCCCTCTCATGTCCACCACCCGTTCCGCCCTCCGGGCTTCTCAGTCGGCGTCGTCGTACGCCTCAGGTCTAGACAACCACGTCAGGGGGTCTTGGAGGGCTTGCAGATGACGGTGTCGGACGGCGTGTAGGTGGTGTGGAACTTCTCGGTGCGGACCAGGTCACTGGAGCCGGGCTTGCGGAAGTAGCGCCAGACGTTGATGTCGAAGCCGCCATAACCGGTGTTGGCATAGCAGTCCGGGGTGTCGAGGGTGCGGGTCGCCGGTGAGGTGAAGTTGTAGCGGTCACCGGTCTTGGTGGTGATGTCCCAGTGCTTCGTCGACCACATCGACACCGTGACGACGCCCGAGGTCGACGGCGTCGACGGGGTCACGGAGGCCTGGATCAGGACGCCGTAGGGTGTGTCGTTCTCGAACTTCAGATCGACCGTCGGCCAGGCGACCGTCGCCTCGCGACCCACGGGGTAGCGGTCGATATAGAACGAGTGCGGCTTGTGCTCGAGGTCCTTGAGCCCGGCGAAGAACATCGCGTTGAACGTCGTGGTGGCCATCTGGGAGACCCCGCCGCCGAGGTCCTCCTTGAAGACGCCGTTGCTGATGATGAAGCCCTCGGTGAAGCCGTTCTCGCGGGTGCGCTCGCCGACCACACCGTTGAGGGAGAAGACGTCGCCCGGCTTGAGCAGCGTGCCGTTGACCAGCTCGGCGGCACGGCCGAGGTTGGTGTTGCGGTAGTCGGCGTGGGGGTAGTAGGTCGTGAAGCTGGAGACCTTCTCCGTCACGCCCAGCGCCTTGGCGTCCTTGGTGGTGAACTCGGGCTCGGAGACCGTGGACTCGACCGTCGCCGTGCGCCGCCCCGCCGGCTGGTCGACCGCCGAGAGGAAGGCCGAGGCCACCGCGTCGGGCTCGAACGTGACGCCGGGCTTGGCGGGCACGACCTTGGGTTTGCCGTTGACGAGTCGGACGGTCGCGTCGACCGGGGCGCCCGGGTCGCCGGTGCGCCGCTTGACGAGCGAGTCGACGACCGTGCCGTCGACCTGGGGCGTCAGCTCACCGCCCTCGACGGTGACCGTGATGGCCGCGGTGTAGTCCTGGGGCCTCAGCAGCACCGGCGACCTGCCGAACCGGAGCTTGACGGGCGCCGAGACGGCCGGGTTGGCGAAGTCGTCGACGAACGCCTGGGCGTCGTCGTCGGTGACGTCGGGCTGGGTGGTCTCGAAGGTCAGCTCGGCGATCGGGTCGTCGGCGAGGAACGCCGCGACCAGCGCATCACGGCCGGTGACGGGGTCGACCGCCTGACCGGCAGCCGCCGGGGTCGTCCGGATGCGGGTGCCCTTGAAGCTGACACCGGCGTCCTGGGGGGGTGTGCCGAAGTCGGCGCTGACCCCGTCGAGCGCGGAGGTCATCGCGGCGTCATCGACGAGGACGACGGCGTCGAGGTCCTCCCCGCCGGTGAAATAGGTCCAGAGCCGGCCCGGCGACCAGCTGCGCTCCCCGCCCGCGGCGGCGACCGAGGCGACGTAGTCGACCGACAGCCCGGCCGTGGCGGGCGCGACGTTGCCTTCCTCGTCGCCCACCCGGACCCGCAGGTCACGCTCGACGAGGGGCGCGAGGCCGTCCTCGAGGGCGACCACGGCCTCGTCCTGGCGCAGCCCGCCGATCTCGACTCCTGCGACGGTGGTGCCGCGCGCCACCTTGTCGCCGGCGACGTAGTGGGCGGCGGCGTAGGCGCCCCCGACGATGACCAACAGCCCCACGAGCGTGACGACGACCGCCCAGCCGCCCTTGCGCTCGGGGCGGGGTCGAGGCGCGTCGGCAGGAGCCTCCCAGTCGGTCACGCGGGTCATCCTAGGCGGGCCGGTGCGCTCGGCGGCTGATCCGCGGCCGGAGGGGCGGCCTCCCGGCGACGTGGCACGAGGGTCGCGATCGCGAAGAGGACGAGCAGAGGTGCGGCGATCAGCAGGACATAACCGGGGACATCGGCGGCGACCAGGAAGTCACCCTCGGGACGTGGGAGCGCACCGCGGACGACGACCCCGCCCCAGCCGAGCGTGAACATCATGCGGGCCACCCCGCCGGGCAAGGCGACCGCATAGGTCACCCCGGCCCCCAGCCCCAGCAGCAGTCCCCACCAACGCTCGTGGACGAGCACGGCAGCCAGTCCGGCGGCGGCCCCCAGGACGAGGCATCCCACCCACACCAGCAGGCGCATCATGGTCGACCGGCGTGGACGGCTCAGAGCCCGGCGAACAGGTCGGCCTCGAGGCCGTCGTCCCCGACCGGCCCCTGCTGCCCCTTGACGAGCCGATAGAACTCCAGCCCCCACACCGTCTCGCCGACGTTGTTGGACAGCGCGAAGAACGGCCCGTCGATGGTGATCTGGGTCGCGTGGGCTGCCAGCGCCGCCATCTTCTTGTCGACGAAGCCGGTGCCGTCGACGCACGCCGACAGGTCCTCGTCGGCCACCGCGAACCGCGGCAGCGGGCCGTCGGGGTCCATGCCCTCGAACGACGTGGTGTCGCCGGCCTCTCTGAGGACCCGCAGCCCGGCCCTCATCCGGCTCTCGGACATGGCGCCCCAATAGATCTTGGCGATGTCCCAGGCCGCGCCGAGGTCCTTGCGGAAGGACGGGATCGCGGCGAGCTGCGCGGCGTACATCGCGACCCGGTGGGCCTGGATGTGGTCGGGGTGGCC
>JAGQUE010000040.1:6272-8177 GCA_020438665.1 Nocardioidaceae bacterium
GGCGGCCTCGGTGAGGTCGGCGTGCCAGAAGGCGTTGTCGTGGATGTCGTCGGCGGGGATCGCGTGGCCGTCGTCGTGCCACTGCATCCCGGAGTCGCGGTAGCACCCGAAGCCGCCGAGATAGCGGTGATCGGTCACGCCGAGCGCCGCCATCGCGGCGTCGAGCTCGCCCCGCCGGTGCTCGGCGAGTCGGTCCTCCTGGTCGGCGGCGAGGTGGGAGAGCTCGGGCACCAGGATCTCGCCCATCTCACCGCCCGTGCAGGTCACCAGCGTGACGCCGCGGCCCTCGGCGACGTAGCGGGCCATCGTGGCGCCCTGCCCGATCGACTCGTCGTCGGGGTGGGCGTGGACGAGGAGCAGTCGCAGGTCGGCGGCGTCGGTCATGGGGGAAGCGTACGGGGCGCCCCCGACACTCACCGCCCGCTGCTCAGCGCGTCCGCGATGCCCTCGAGGAACGGCCGGTCGGGCTCCAGCCAGTCGACCTCGTCGAGCTCACCGGCCGCCAGCCAGCGCACCTGGTCGTGCTCGACCGGCTGCGGTTCGCCGGCGGTGATCGTGACGACCGCGACGACCAGGTCGAGCCCCGGCGAGATGGCCGCACGCCCCGGCAGCCAGCCGGTCACCTCCACCCGACAGCCGAGCTCCTCGCCGATCTCACGGACCACCGCGTGCCCCGGGTCCTCCCCCGGCTCGACCTTGCCGCCGGGCAGCTCCCAGCGCCCCGCCGCGGCCGGAGGCGTCGTGCGACGGGCCGCCAGCACGCGGCCGTCCCGGAGGATCGCGGCGCCCACCACGTCGGTCATGTCGCGACCCTATGGCCGCGGCCGCCGGACCACCCAGCCCCGCCGGATAGGGTCGCGGCCATGGCGGAGCAGGAGCCTCCGGGCCTGCACCTGACCCGGACCGACGAGAACGTCTCGGAGATCGCGGCCCTCGCCGACCTCCTCGGCGGGGCGGTCGGCATCGACGCGGTGCTCGACGACCTCAACCGCCAGGCGCGGCGGTCGTGGGGCTGGTTCGGCCGAGCGGTGCGCCGGGCCTATACGTGGGACCGCGTGGACCGCCGTACGACCGACTGGTGGCCGCAGGGCATCACCACCTCCGCCGACGCCTCCGACACCGAGGAGATCGGCGGCCGGCGGATACTGGCGGTGAGCTGGTATGCCAAGGAGGTCGACGGGGTCGACCAGGGCTCCCGGATCACCTTCGTCGACCTCGACACGCTGCGCTACCGTCATGTGCTGCTCGTCGTCCCCCGGCTGCGCGACGGCCGGCTCCACCTGGCGCCGCTCAAGGTGCATGCGGGCGGCATCGTGTGGCGGGGCCCCTACCTCCACGTCGCGGCCACGGCCCGGGGGTTCGTGACCTGCCGGATCGACGATCTGCTGCGCATCCCCGACGACCGCGCGGCGAGCGGCGGCTCGCTGGGGGTCGAGGGCGACACCGTGGGGGCGTTCGGCTATCGCTACGTCCTGCCGGTCCGCTTCTCCTATCAGCCGGTGACGGCCGAGGGTTTCCCAGCGCTGCGCTACTCCTTCCTGTCGCTGGACCGTGGCTCGACGCCACCGGCCCTGGTCGCCGGGGAGTACGGCGTCCGCAAGGACCAGACGACCCGGCTCGTGCGGTTCCCCCTCGACGCGGCCACAGGACTGCTCGAGACCGGGGAGGACGGGCTGATCCGGCCCATCTATCTCGACGACGGCGGCGTACGCCGGATGCAGGGCGCCGCGGTCGTGGGCGACACCTGGCACGTCACGGTGTCCAACGGCCCCTGGGGGCCCGGCTCGCTCTTCGTCGGCCGCCCGGGCGAGCTGCGCGAGCGCCGTATCGCCGCCCCCATGGGCATCGAGGACATCACCTTCTGGCCCTCCACCGACACCTTCTGGTCCCTCAGCGAGCACCCCC
>JAGQUE010000441.1 GCA_020438665.1 Nocardioidaceae bacterium
CAGACGAATGGGAGACACGCCCTAGAGGTCGCCGAGCCGGAGCGGTGGCTGCGCACGGTCTGTGGTCCGTGGCAGCCGTTCGCGCGCAGTTCACCCCCCGATCGGGCTGCGCGAGTTGGACTTGGAGGGTCGGATAGAGCTCGGTGACCCGACCCTCCAAGCGTCTTGTGGACTACACAGTGTGCCGTCCCCGGCGTCGAATCATCAACAGCGTGATGCCCGCGATAATACCGAGCGCAGCGACTCCGATCAGGCCCGTCGCGATGGTTCCGCCGGTAGATGCGAGTTGCTCGTCAGGATCGGAGGGCGCCGGCGTGGCTGGAGCGGTTTTCCCGTTCCAGTCATCAGCGTCACCCACTTCACGACCACTGAGCACACCGACCGCAGCCACTGACGCGGTATTCTCGTGAGTCTGCCCGGGCGCGAGAGCGGGAAGGGTGCCCTCACACTCGAACTGTGTCCCGGGTTCGAACTGTCCCGCCCATTCGGTGCCGACAAGTGGTTCCTCCTCGGTGGAACCGGGGAATGTGCACGCGAGGTCGGTGATCGTGCCGGATCCGGAGATGAGTGAGTCAGAGACGACGATGTCGCGCAGTGGCTCAGGCCCATCGTTGGAGACGGTGAAGTGAATCTGCTGTGTCTTGCCCGCCGTGAGCGTCTTTCCGGGTGCGGAATCGAAGTCGCCGGGGTATCCGTCGTTCGTCAGCGCACCGTACTCGTCGTAGGTAGGTCCAGAGTCACTACCTTCGTCGGTCCACTTCTCTATGTCGATGCTCGGTTCTGTGGGCACGATGGTCGTGCTGGAGATGCCGAACTTGTTGACAATGACCTCATGGTCATCGGTCACTCGAGCTGCGAAGTAGACGCTCGCCGTGGTTCCGTCGGGAAAGGTCGTGCCCGGCTGTTGGGCCAGCGTAATGGTCCCGTTCGGTCCGGCGGTCGGGTCGAAGCTCGCCGTCAGATTCCCCTCCACGTCTACCGGACCGGGAACCGCGGCGGCACCGGTGGCCTTGTCTGCTTCAGCGACAAAGCCCACGAACTCGAGTCCGTCCGGCAGCACGTCGACCTCGGGGTCGATCGCGACGCCACCGAATCCGGGGTGACCGATGAGCTGCAGTCGGTACACGTAGACGGGGTCGCCGTCCTGGTCGCTGGCGAGGAGCTGCGACCATTCGCCACCGTTGGTCACACGGTCGAAGACGTGCTTGCGCGTCTCCGATTCCGCGCCGAATGAGGTGCCTTGCGCCTCGACCTCAGCGACGAAGAACGGATCGGGGCCTTCACCATAAAGAGCGGCGCGGTTGACGAGGTCGATCGTCTCCTTGCCGTCGAACGGTCGCGTCGTCAAGGTCAGATTCACCGTCAGGACGCCGTTCGCTGCGGCCACCTTGGTCTGGCCAGACGTGCTGAGCACGATCTCCAGGTTGTCGCCCGTCCGAGTGAGGACGAAGTCGCTGGCGACCAGCGTCACACCACCGCTGTACGTGCCGGCAAGGGTGACGTTTGAGAGGTCGGGGGCGAGATCAAAGTACCGGGTGTCCACGTAGTCAACGATTCGTGTGCTGGCTGCCGGGACACCAGTGCGGCCGGAGTTCACCGTGAAGGTGTAGGGCACCTGCATAGGTGTGCCGGGGACGGTGCTCAGCCGCTCCGGCGCGGTCTTTGCAAACGCCGACAGGTCGGTGACACCTTCACCTGAGGATTCGGGGACCACGACAAATCCGTTGACATTGCGGGTGGTTGTGCTCGACGACCCCCAGGTGTAGGTGGCGGTGTTGCGAACACGGTACCGCTCGCCACCCTCAACCTCACCCACTGTCGGCAGGCCCGCAACGCTGTTCAGGCGGGCTTTGGCAGCAATGGTCAGGTTGGTCGCGGGATTCTTCCCGACGTTGATGAGCAGCTTCTGTCCTGTCACGCAGTACTGGCCGACGAATGCGTCAGCGGCGAAAGCAGCGGCGGTTGCCGAGCACGAGTCTGCTTCAGTGAGGGTCGTGATCGGGCCAGTGCCGGTGACAGCGAGGAAACCCGCGCCCGTGAGCCAAGAGGCCTGCGAGAGGAGGTTGTCTTCGATGACGACGTTGTCGTCGAGTGTGTAGTTGTCGCTGTGGCCGTCCCATTGTGCGAGATTCGCCCGCAGCGTGTAGGTGATGTCGACAGGCTCGATCAGGGAACCATCGGCGTTAGTGAGGCTGGTGACCGTGGTCAGGTCCCCAGTCTTCCCAAAGTCACCATTGCAAGTCGGGCACGGACCGAGGACTGTCCCCCGCAGGCGCACGTTCGCGGTGGCTTCGGTGGTGGTTCCGAACGTAGCGGTGTTGGTCAGGTTGATCTCGTAGTTGCCGGGCATCCCGTTGCGTGCGTCAAACGCGGCCTGCAGCGCAGTGTCCAACGCACTCACGTCGCTCACGCGCACCGAGTACGTCAGCCGGAGAACGGAAGGACCAACCAGTTCACCGACCACGTGGCCGTCGAAGCTCGCGGCGGTCTCGGCATCAATCGCGAAGCTGCGGGGGCCGTTCGTTGGGTTGTACCCGTTCTCATCCCAGGTTGTCTCAGTACCAGTGACAGCGAGCGGCGCCACATACTCGAGACCACTCGGGAGCAGGTCACTCACCGGGAATCCATCCGGTCGCGTTGCTCCGGCCGGAGTGCTCACGGTCAGCGTGTAATCCAAGACCTGGTTCGCGACGTCGGGGTTGAGTCCGAGGTAGTTGCCGTCCCCGTCCTTCTGAATGAAGCTGTCGAGGTTGGTGCGGTTGACAGTCTTGGCGAATCCGTCGCCCACGTTCTGCTTCTGGTCGCCATCCTTGACGAAGATGACGGGGATGGAGTACTCGTCCCCGTCGTTCCAGCTGATCGTTCCGGGCGCGGTGGTGTCGACGGGCGCCGCAACAAGATCAAGATCCAATATGCCCTGGGAGATGTTCGGCCACGG
Source organism: Nocardioidaceae bacterium (assembly GCA_020438665.1). The sequence continues at coordinate 2,939 of JAGQUE010000441.1, forward strand.
ATCCTTGAACTTGATGATGACGCCGTCCGCGGTCGGTGTGAACGACTCGATGGCTTCATTGTTCGGGAACGTCGGCGCCACCGACACTCCCGCGCCCAGGCTGATGGTGAGCTCCTGGCCGACTGCAGCGGCTGTGTACTGCACCCGGAGCTTGAGAGAGTCACCCGATCGAACCTCAGCGCCTGGCTGCATCGGTGAACCGTTCTGCAGGATCGAAGTCGCCACGCCCGGCGGCGTCGCCGCGGCGGCAATTGTTGCCTGGCCAAGCACAGCGGCTCCCACAACAAGCAGCACAGCAACGGCAGCGGCCACCCAACGCCGGAGGCGCCCGCTCATGAGCTGCTTCGGCGCGTAGTCGAGATGCGACAAGGACTCCCCCTAGAAGTCGGCACGTCCTACCACGGGTGGGCGGAAGCGTGCGAGCGACTCCCGTCGGGCCGAGGGGTCGCGGATGACGAACAACGTCATCCATGATTTGCAGATCGATCTGACTTTGTCAACCTGATCTGGCCCCGG
>JAGQUE010000442.1 GCA_020438665.1 Nocardioidaceae bacterium
TTCACCAGGATGGTCCGCAACGCGATCTTCGCCCGCGTCGAGGCGTGTGCCCGCGACGACCTCGACGGCCTGGTGCGTCTGGAGCAGACCAACGCCTCACGGGTCGACCCGCCCCTCGAGGTCGTCATGACCCGGGCGGCGTGGGACGCGGGACTCGAGCTCTACTACGCCGAGCACGACCGGATCGCCACGGACCCCGATGCGCACGGGCCGTCGTACTTCGACCTCGGCGAGGAGACGACGGCCGACGGACGCCGGGTCCGGCGGGTCACCCAGACGCTGGCCGACCCCGCAGGGCACCATGACTGGGTGATCGAGGCGACCGTCGACTGTGCCGCGTCCGATGAGACTGGCGACCTGGTGATGATCTGCACCGGCCTGCGAGAGCTGCGGTGAGCCGCGCCCCCGGCGTCCCGTCCGGGCTCACCCCGCGTGAGGCCGACGTGATCGCCGCCCTCGACGAGCGTGCGCTGGTCGACGACCTCGTCGAGCTCGTGCGCACACCGAGTGTGACCGGCACCGACGCCGAGACAGAGCTCCAGCACCGCTACGCCGACCGCTATGCCTCGTGGGGACTCGACGTCGACACCTGGAAGCTGGATCTGACCAGCCTGCAGGCCGACCCGCGCTACCCCGGCACCGAGGCACCTCGCCTGGAGGGCCACGGCCTCGTCGCCCAGACCGGCCCGGGCCGACCGGCGCTGGTGCTCCAGGGCCATGTCGACGTCGTCCCGACCGGCGACCTCGACAAGTGGGCCGACGGCGACCCGTGGTCGGCGACCATCGACGGCCCCGGCAAAGGGGTCCTGCACGGTCGGGGGGCCTGCGACATGAAGGCGGGGGTGGCCGTCAACAACGCCGTTCTCCGCACGCTCCAGGTGGCCGGCGTGCGCCTCGAGCGGCCGCTGGCGATCCACTCGGTCGTCAGCGAGGAGGACGGCGGCCTCGGCGCCTTCGCGACACTCGTGCGTGGCCACACCGCCGACGCGGCCGTGATCACCGAGCCCACGAGTGGCCGGATGGTCACCGCCAACGCCGGCGCGCTGACGTTTCGCATCGAGGTCGACGGTCGAGCGGCACACGGCTCGACCCGGCTGTCGGGGCACAGTGCGCTCGATGCGTTCTTCCCCATCTATGCCGCGCTGCACGACCTGGAGCGCGAGCGCAACCGGGTCGTCGACCCGATCTTCGGTGACAACCCGCTGCCCTACGGGCTGAGCATCGGGATCGTGCGCACCGGCGACTGGGCCTCCAGCGTGCCGGACAAGCTGGTGGCCGAGGGACGGCTCGGCGTGATCCTCGGCGAGGACCCGGCCCAGGCACGGGCCGCGCTGGAGCGCGCGGTGGCCGAGGAGGCCGGGGGCGACGCGTGGCTGCGTGACCACCCGCCGGTGGTCAGCTGGCCCGGCGGCCAGTTCGCCTCTGGCCGCCTGGCAGACGACGACCCGCTGATCGGCGACGTGGCAGGTGCGGTCGCCGACGTCCACGGTCGGAGTCCGTTGCCCGGCGCGGCGGCCTATGGCAGCGACCTGCGACTGATGATCGGGATCGGTGGGATCCCCACGCTGCAGTACGGCCCCGGCGACGTGACGTTCGCCCACGCCCCCCGCGAGCAGGTCGACCTGGGGGAGGCGATCGACATCGCCCGCAGCCTCACCGTGCTCGCCATGCGCCGCTGCGGCGCTCTCTGACCTGTGGACAAGTCTGGTTAGTACGGAAGGCTGCGGCTCTGCCTTCCGTACTAACCGAAATTGTCCACAGGTCAGCCGCGGAGGAGGGGCCGGGTCAGGCAGGTCGGGCCGCCGTCGCCCAGGGCGAACTGGGAGCAGTCGACCACGGTGACCTCGACCCCGGCCGTCCGGAGATCGGCGGTCAGCCGCGGCGCACCCTCGAAGATGACCACATGGCCCGGCGCGAGGGCCAGCAGGTTGGACCCGAGGGCGTTGTACTCGTCGCGGGAGACCGGCACACGTCGTACGCCCCGCTCCGCCAGGGCCTCGAGCAGCGCGACGGGGGCGAGCGGCTCATAGACCACCGCGAGATCGTCGGAGATCGCGGAGACGAACGACATCAGGTGCAGCACCATGTCGGGGCCCTGGTCGTGGGGCAGGTCGAACGGCACCAGCGCGATGCCCTGGGGCGCCAGCAGGTCGCGCAGCTGGGCATGCGCGAGGGCGTTGGTGCGGTAGCCCCGGCCCGCTGCGAGGGTCTGCTCGTCGAGCCAGTAGAGGTCACCGCCGTCGGCTCGGGCGGGACCGGTCAGCCGTCCCAGCTCGGGCACGCCCAGGGCCGCGAGCTCACTGGCCAGCACCGGCGGCTCGGCCATGCGGGTCGGCTTGGCCTGCTGGAGCACGATCATGCCCTCGCCGGCGACGAAGACCGGGTCATAGGTGAAACACGCGTCGGCCAGCCCCTCCGTCGGAGGCAGCACGTCGACGTGGGCGCCCGCGGCCTCGAGGACGGCGACGAAGGCCGCGTGCTCGTCGGCGGCGCGGGCCGGGTCGGGGGAGGAGTGCCAGCCGGCGGCCGCATAGTCGGCCGCGGTCGGCAGGCCGCGCACGGCGACCCGGCGGAGCGGAGCGGTCATGGAGCGGACACCGAACGTCACCCGCGTGAACCTACCGCGCGCGGGCCTCGGCGGCTCGACGGGGCAAGATGGGCGGCATGGGTGCCGAGCTGTTCACCGTCGAACGCCCTGGCGGTGCACCGGGGGTGATCAGCACCATGGCCTGCCCCCCGGGCGATGCGGCCCTGGCCGGGGAGCTCGCGTTGCTTCGACTCACCGGCGTCGACGTCGTGCTCAGCCTGCTGATGCCGGAGGAGGAGCTCCTCCTCGGCGTCGCGGAGGAGGAGAGGCTGGCCGAAGAATCCGGGCTGGTGTTCCTGCGGCTGCCCGCCCCGGACATGTCGGTACCGGACCGGGCGGCGGGGGCTGCCATGGCGGCGGCGCTGGCGGGGCGGCTGCGCGCCGGGGAGCACGTCGTGGTGCACTGTCGGGCCGGCATCGGCCGGTCGTCGGTGGCGGCCGCGCTGACGCTCTGCGCGCTGGGGCTCACCCCCGACGAGGCCGTCGCCGCAATCTCCCGGGCGCGCGGCTTCACCGTCCCGGAGACGCCCGACCAGCGGGCGTTCGTCGACGCCGTCGCGGCCCTGCTCTGACCGCCTGCGCACCACGCCCACCAGCCCCCTCGCCCAGTCGTCACAGGATGTGACGACTCGACGTGGTCCTCCACAGGTGTGTCCACAAACCATCCACAGCGGCTCGCGGCCTGTGCAGGCGAGCGGGGCGTCGTACACACGTCATCAACAGATTTCGACCGACCCTGGGGGTAACCGCGCGTCGTGTTGTGGCGCGTCCCGGCGGCGACCTAGCCTGCAGAGCAACGGCGACGTTTGTCGCCGTGTCGACAAAAGGCGGGCCGATCCGCCGCAGCAGAGGAGAGCCCATGAACAGTGGCGCCGGGTACCCACGCTACGTGCCCCCGTCGGGAGCCGCGGCCCCCGAGATGCCGCCGCTGACCGCCCCCTTCGTCCCTCCCACTTCCCCTGGAGACGAGACCCCGATGAGTGAGCCGATCCCCTTCCCCGAGCCCGAGATCGGGCCCACCGGCCGCCCCATGCCCGCCCTGCCGGACCTCCGGCCGGTGACCGAGCACGGGCCGGCCCGGGTCATCTCGATGTGCAACCAGAAGGGCGGAGTCGGCAAGACCACCTCGGCGATCAACCTGGGGGCCGCCCTTGCCGAGTCGGGTCGGCGGGTGCTGCTCGTGGACTTCGACCCGCAGGGATCGCTGTCGGTCGGGCTGGGGCTCAACCCCCATGAGATGGACCACACCATCTATAACCTGCTGATGGATCGCGACGTTCGGCTCGACGACGTGGTGGTCGAGAGTGGCGTGCCGGGGATGGACCTGCTGCCGTCCAACATCGACCTGTCGGCGGCCGAGGTCCAGCTGGTCCACGAGGTCGCCCGCGAGCAGACGCTGGCGCGCGTGCTGGCACCCGCGGTCGCGGCCTATGACGTGATCATCATCGACTGCCAGCCTTCGCTCGGCCTGTTGACGGTCAACGCGCTCACCGCGTCCGATGGCGTCATCGTGCCGCTGGAGTGCGAGTACTTCGCCCTGCGCGGCGTCGCGCTTCTCAAGAACACCATCGACAAGGTCCGCGAGCGCCTCAACCCGCGGCTCCAGATCGACGGTGTCCTCGGGACGATGTACGACGGCCGCACGCTCCACGGTCGCGAGGTCATGCAGCGACTGGTCGAGGCCTGGGGAGACCAGGTCTTCCACACGGTGATCCGCAGGACGGTGAAGTTCTCCGACTCGACCGTGGCCGGCGAGCCGATCACCAGCTATGCCGGTGACTCGGCCGGAGCGGACGCCTATCGCCAGCTGGCCAAGGAAGTGGGGGTCCGGTGTCTCGACGGGTGAGCCTGCCGACGGCCGACGACCTGTTCCGGCCGACCGACCAGCCCGCCAAACCGGTCCGGGCCGTGCCCGACCGCGCGGCGCCGGCCACAGCGCCGGAGCCCGAGGAGCCGGGCCGCCGTCGGCCCAGCGGCCGAGTGCGCCACGACGAGAAGATGACGGTCTATGTCACCGCGGCCGAGCTGCTCCACCTGGAGCAGACCCGACTGTCGCTGCGGGCCCAGCACGGACTGGCGGTCGACCGCGGTCGGCTGGTCCGGGAGGCCCTCGCGCTGGTCCTCGAGGAGTTCGAGGCCCACGGTGACGCGAGTGCGCTCGTACGACGGCTGACCGAGGAATGACGGGCCTGACCATCGAGGACGACGCACCCGGACCCGCCAGCGGACCCGATGGCCTCGGGGCAGCGGCCGCGGTCGACGCGGGCGAGGCACCGGCGTTCGCGGTCCGGCTGGACAACTTCGAGGGTCCCTTCGACCTCCTGCTCCAGCTGATCGCCAAGCACAAGCTCGACATCACCGAGGTCTCCCTCTCGCGCGTCACCGACGAGTTCATCGCGCACGTCAGGGCCGGCGGAGAGATCTGGGACCTCGAGCAGACCACGTCGTTCCTGCTCGTCGCCGCGACGCTGCTCGACCTCAAGGCCGCCCGGCTGCTGCCGCAGGGCGACGTGGAGGACGAGGACGACCTTGCGCTGCTCGAGGCCCGCGACCTGCTGTTCGCGCGGCTGCTGCAGTA
>JAGQUE010000443.1 GCA_020438665.1 Nocardioidaceae bacterium
ACGACGTTGGAGGAGTCCTTCGCCGAGCACGAGCGGCTGCTCGGCTGGGAGAAGATGTTCCTCGACAAGCTCGGCCTCGCCTACCGCGTGATCGACGTGGCTGCGGGCGACCTGGGCCTCTCGGCGCAGCGCAAGTTCGACTGTGAGGCGTGGATCCCGACCCAGGGCAAGTATCGCGAGCTCACCTCGACCTCCAACTGCACCGACTTCCAGACCAGGCGACTGGACACCCGCGGCCGGTTCGAGGACGGGTCGACCGGGCCGATCGCGACGCTCAACGGGACGCTGTGCGCCATGACGCGCACCATCGTGGCCATCCTGGAGACCCACCAGCAGGCCGACGGCTCGGTGCGCGTCCCCGAGGCGCTGCAGACGTGGATGGGCACCGATGTGTTGAGGCCGCTCAGTGGCTCCTGACCCCGCTGGCGCGGGGTGGCGACCCCAGGTCGTCGCACTCGACATCGACGGCACACTGCTGACCTGGGTCCCCGGCGCGGGGACCACCTATGAGGAGATCCCCCAGGCGGTGTACGACGCGGTGCACCGGGCTCGTGCGGCGGGGGCGCACATCGTGCTGGCCAGTGGCCGCTCGCCGCACGGGATGACCCGGATCGCGGACCTGCTCGACCTCCCGAGGGACGACGACGACCCGCTCTGGATCGTCGCCTCCAACGGGGCCGTGGTGTTCCGCTACCCGCCCGTCCACGTGGTCTACGAGGTCACCTTCGACGCGGCGCCGGCGGTCGCGGCGGTGCTGCAGGAGCACCCGGAGGCCCTCGTGGCCGTGGAGGAGCGCGGTGTCGGCTATCGCGTCACCCGGCCCTTCCCGGACGGTGAGCTCAGCGGCGAGATGATCCTGACCGACGTCGCCGACCTGGTGGCCGAGCCGGTGAGCCGCGTGATCATCCGCGACCCCAACGCCTCGGCCGACGACTTCGTGAGGCTCGCGGCGCGGCTGGGGCTCCACGGCACCGACTATGTCGTGGGCTGGACGGCGTGGCTGGACCTGTCGCCGGTGGGCGTCTCCAAGGCCTCCGGCCTGGAGCAGGTGACCGAGGCCCTCGGCCTGCTCCCCGCCGACGTGCTGGCGATCGGCGACGGGCGCAACGACCTGGAGATGCTGAGATGGGCGGGCCGGGGCGTCGCGATGGGGCAGGCGGTCGACGAGGTCAAGGCGGCCGCCGACCATGTCACCACCAGTGTCCAGGACGACGGGGCGGCGGTGGAGCTGGACCGCTGGTTCGGTGATGGCTGACCTGCCGCGCCTGGTCGCGACCGACCTCGACGGCACCCTGCTGGCGAGCGACGGGTCGGTGTCGGAGCGCACCCGTGACGTCCTCTCCGCGCTGGCGGCCCGGAGCGTCCGCGTCGTACTGGTGACCGCCCGCCCGCTGCGCTGGATGACCAGGCTCTGGCCGCTCGTCGACCACCAGGGCCTGGCGATCCTCTCCAACGGCGCGGTCGTGTGGGACGTCGGCCGGCAGGCGCCCGTGCGCGTGGACGGCATTGGCCCCGACCCGGGCCTCGGGATCACCGACCGGGTCCGTACGGCGGCCCCTGGGGTCAGCTTCGCCCTGGAGTTCCTCACCGGCCCGAGGGCGGAGGCGTCCTATGAGGCACACGCCGACGACCTCGGCCTGGTCGACTATGTCCGGGGAGACCTGGCGGACCTGTGGGACGGCCCGGCCCTCAAGATCCTCGCCCGGCTCGAGGACGGCGACCCCGCCGGGTTCCGCCGTGCGGTCTTCGACGCCGTCGGTACGGATGCGGTGCCGACGTGGACGATGGACGGGTTGATGGAGATCAGCGCGGTGGGCGTCACCAAGGCCGCTGCGCTCACCCGGTTCGCGGCCGACCTCGGCATCGAGGCGAGCGAGGTCGTCGCCTTCGGCGACATGCCCAACGACATCCCGATGCTCACCTGGGCCGGCCGGGGGTTCGCGGTGGGCAATGCCCACCCGAGCGTCCTCGCCTGCGCGGACGAGGTCACCCCGACCAATGACGAGGACGGCGTGGCACACACGCTGGCGCGCCTGTTCGGCCTGTGATGGTGACCGCGACCGGCGGACCCGTAGGGTGTCTGTCGTGCTGACCGTGATAGGGCGACTGGGGCGAGCGCTTCCGGCGCTGGCCCTGCTCGGCCTCGCCCCGGTGCTGGTCGCGACGCCGGCGACGGCCCACCCGCTTGCCTCGGCCACGGTTGCCGCACCCGCGCGCTGCACGTGCCCCGAAGGCCGCACCCCGGCCAAGCTGGCCAAGCAGGCCGATGCGGTGTTCACGGCGTCGGTGGTCTCGTCGACGACCGACCTCGTCGGCACCGGCAACAAGCAGCGCACGATCCGCAGCTATACCGCCGAGGTCGACCGCAGCTATCAGGGCTCGGTCACTGCGGTGCGCGTGCTCATCACCTCCGACCAGTCGCAGGCTTGCGGGTTCGGCAAGATCCCCACCAAGACGCCGTGGCTCTTCTTCGTCAGCGGTCGCGGCGCCAAGTTCAACGGCAACGTCTGCGGCGGCGGTATGCGTGCCACGGTCAAGGATGTCGCCAAGGTCGAGCGGCTGCTCGGTCAGGGCACTCCCCTCCAGCCGACACAGCCGCCGCGCGAGCCCCTGCACTACGACGCCCAGGACGTCGCCAGCGCCGTACCCCTCGGCCGGCTGGTCGCGCCGGGCGCCGCTGTCACCCTGATCGGACTGCTGGGCCTGGTGCTCTTCCGCCGCCGTACGCCGCGCTGACGCAGTGCCGCGCTGGCGCCGCGCGGCTGTCGGAGACCGACCTCAGAGGTACATGCCCCCGGAGCCCTGGTTGTGCGCCGGCTGCGCCTCCTGACCCGCGCCGGGGCCGTCAGCCTGGCCCATGACGATGCCGGGCGGCAACGCGCGCCGCATCTGCTCGAGCTGGGCACGCGCCGCGACCTGCTGGGCATAGATGGCGGTCTGGATGCCGTGGAAGAGCCCCTCCAGCCACCCGACGAGCTGGGCCTGAGCGATGCGCAGCTCACCCTCGCTGGGTGTGCCTTCCTCGGTGAAGGGCAGCGAGAGCCGCTCGAGCTCCTCGACCAGCTCGGGGGCGAGGCCCGACTCGAGCTCCTTGATCGAGGCGGTGTGGATGTCCTTGAGGCGGTTGCGGCTGGCCTCGTCGAGCGGCGCTGCCTTCACCTCGTCGAGGAGCTGGCGGATCATGCTGCCGATCCGCATCACCTTGGCGGGCTGCTCGACCAGGTCGGTGATGTGGCGGGCCTCGTCGTCGGCGGGGTCGTCGTCCTCCGGTGCGGCCTGGCGCAGCATCGACGCGGGGATCGTGCCGACGGGCTGGCCGTCGGGGCCGACGACGACGACCTGCTCGGCGTCGAGGCTGTCGGTGTCCGTGGCCTGGGCTGCGTCCTGCTCGGTCATGGCTTCATCGTAGTCAGCGGGCCCGAGCGGCGACCTGCCCCCGTCGCGGGGCTCACGCGGTGAGCAGGATCTTGCCGAGGTGGCCTCCCGCCTCGAGGGCCTCGTGGGCGCGGCGTACGTCGTCGAGCGGGAACGTCGCGTGGACCAGCGGGCGCACGGTGCCGTCGGCCACGAGTGGCCACACGTGCTCCGCGACGCCGGCGCAGATGGCGGCCTTCTCCGCCACGGGCCGCGAGCGCAGCGAGGTGGCGATGACGGCGCCGCGCTTGGCCAGCAGCGCTCCGAGGTCGAGCTCGGCCTTGGCCCCGCCCTGGAGACCGATGACGACCAGCCGACCACCCGTGGCGAGGGCGGCCACGTTGCGGGCGAGATACTTCGCGCCTATGTTGTCGAGGATGACGTCGGCACCGTGGCCGTCGGTGGCCTCGCGCACCACCTCGACGAAGTCCTGGTCGCGGTAGTCGATGGCCACGTCGGCGCCGAGCTCCTGGCAGGCGGCGCGGTTGGCGGCCGACCCGGCCGTGGTGAGCACCCGGGCACCTAGCGCGTGGGCGAGCTGGATGGCGAACGTGCCGATGCCGCCGGACCCGCCGTGGACCAGGAAGGTCTCGCCGGGCTGGAGGTTGGCGACGAGGAAGACGTTGGACCAGACGGTGGCGGCGACCTCGGGCAGCGCGGCCGCGGTCGTCAGGTCGACGCCGTCGGGAACCGGCATGAGCTGGCCCGCGGGCACGACCACATGGCTGGCATAGCCCCCTCCGGCGAGCAAGGCGCAGGCCGGGTCACCGGGTCGCCACCCGTCGACGCCCTCGCCGACGGCGCGCACGGTCCCGCTGCACTCGAGTCCGAGCACGTCGGACTCCCCGGGCGGCGGGGGATAGAAGCCCTGTCGCTGGAGCAGATCGGCCCGGTTGAGGCCGCTGGCGACGACGTCGAGCACCACCTGCCCGGGGCCGGGCTCGGGATCGGGCAGGTCGACGACCTCGAGGGCTTCGATCCCGCCGGGACGCGGGGCGACGACGGCGCGCATGGGGTCTCAGTCGTCGAAGGACTCGCCGGTGTGGTCCACGACGCTGTCGTCGGGGACGTCGTCGTCGACATCGTCGGGGTCAGGGGTCCCTGCTGGCCGGTCCCACCCCTCGGCCAGGGCCTGGACCCGGCCGGCCAGCTTCTCGACGGCGTCGAGATCGGCGTCCGCGGCGCCGGCGGCATAGCCCAGCAGGAAGGTGCTGATGGGCGCCGCCGGCCGTGCCACGTTGTGCGCTGCCGTGCTGGCCAGGTCGAGGAGGAGCCCTTCGTCGACCTCGATGTCGAGGTCGAGCACGTCGCACAGCTCATCGATCCAGTCGTGGAGATTCACGAGCATCAGATTCGTTGATCGGTCCCCGACCCGCAAGACCCGACGCGCCGCGTCCCGTCAAAGGCTGCGCAACGATCGGGTCACAGCCCCCGCTGCTGGTCGGGTCGCGAGCGGTCCAGGTCGGTCCAGGTGTCGACGTCGTGACCCTCGTCCTGGACCGCCCGGACCTCGGCGAGCGCCAGGCCGGACAACAACCCCCGCCACGGCCGGCCGTGTCCGCCGTCGGTCGGCGCGACGGCATCGAGGCGGGCCACGTCGAGGGCGGCCGCCAGGTGGCGGCGGCCGGTGTCGTCGACCAGGACCGCACCGTCGTGGCCGCCCGCCGCCGAGACGAGGCGCGCCACGGTGTCGTGGGTCACCAACGGCATGTCGACGGCGACCACGACCAGCAGCCCTGTCCGTGGCTCCAGCGAACGCCGGGCTGCGAGCAGCCCGGCCACGGGGCCGCCGCCGGGTGGCTGCTCGCGCGCGAAACTGACCGGGCGGGAGGTCGGCACGACCGGACCGGCGACGACGACCTCGTCGGCATCGGCGACGGCATCCAGGACGCGGTCGAGCAGCGCCCGGCCCTCCCACTCCAGCGAGCCCTTGTCGACTCCGCCCAGCCGCTCGGCGGTGCCGCCGGACAGCACCACGGCGGCGAACCTGCTCGTCCCACCCATCGCGGCATCCTCCCATCCGTCGCGGCAGGGTGGCAGGCTGGACCGGTGACCGACCAGCTGTCCGTGGCCCTCGTCCAGCACGCGGCGTCGCTCGAACCGGCCGACAACCGGCGCGCGCTGGCCGAGCTGACCCCGGTGGGCCACGACCTCGTCGTCTTCCCCGAGGTGTTCGCCCGCGACTTCGGCGCTCCGGGGTCGGACGTGTCGGCGTACGCCGAGCACCAGGCAGGTGCCTTCACCGGCGAGCTGACCCGCGTCGCCATCGACCGGCACACCACGATCCTCGCCGGCATGTTCGAGATCAGCCACGACGCGGCTCGGCCCTTCAACACGTTGGTCCTGCGGGGCGAGGCGCACGCCTCCTATCGCAAGATCCACCTCTATGACTCCTTCGGTTTCAAGGAGTCCGACCGGCTGGCGCCGGGGCCGCTGGGCCCGGTGGTCGTCGAGCTCCACGGCTTCCGGCTGGGACTGATGACCTGCTATGACCTGCGCTTTCCCGAGCTGGCGCGCGCCTTGGTCGACGCCGGCGCGGAGGTGCTGGTCGCGCCCGCGGCCTGGGTGGCGGGGGAGCGCAAGGTCGATCACTGGCGGACCCTCGTGCGGGCCCGCGCGATCGAGAACACGGCGTTCGTCCTCGCCGTCGGCCAGCCGGGCCCCCGCTACACGGGCCACTCGCTGGTGGTCGATCCGTGGGGCGAGGTGCTGGTCGAGGCCGGGGACGGCCCCGAGGTGCTGACCGCGACCCTCGACCGCGCCGTGCTCGACGAGGCACGACGCACCAATCCGTCGCTGGCCAACCGGCGGATGTAACCTTCCCTCCCGTGTCCAGGACCGCTGCCCGCCGTCGCGCCGACACCAAGGCGCCGAAGGCTCCGAGGTCCCCGCGCCCCGCGGCCACGGGTCGTCACGAGCGTCTGCTCAACGTGCTCCACGTGCTGCTGGTGCTCGCCGGCGTCGCCGCCGTCGGGCTGGCGACGGCCGGCATCGGACCGGACTGGCTCGACGGGGCCGGGTCCGTCCTCATCGGGACCACGTTCATCTGGATCCTGGCGGCGCGCACCGGTGGTCGGGCCGCGGTCTTCATGCCGCTGGCGCTGGCCATCAGTGTGGCCGCGGTGGTCGTGGACAACGGTGTGCTGCGGTCAGGGGCCGCGGTGATGGTCTCCGCGGCCGGTGCCGCGCTCGGCGTGATGGCGACGGTGCCGGCCCCCCGCTTCCTGGCGGTCGTCCGCGAGGTGGTCCTGGCCCTGGTCATCGCCGCCGTCGGGGCGGTGGCGGCGGTCGGCCTCGAGCCCCACCTGACGCTCAACCGCTTCTACTACGCCACTCTCGTCGTCGCCTTGGGGCTGGTCGTCGCCCTGGTCTATCGGCTCGGTGCCGGTTTCCACGGGATCGGTACGCGCGGCCTGGTCGTGATCGTCGTCGGCGGTGTGGGGCTGGCGGTGGCGCTCGCCTATGGCGAGCTGCTGCGGCGCTATGGGACTCCCGGCCTGGTGCAGTCGCTGGTCGACGCCGTGCACTGGATGCGGGTCACCCTGGGCGGCGCCCCCCGCCCGCTCCAGGCCTTCATCGGGATCCCGGCGCTGGCCTGGGGGGTGCACCAGCGGGCGCGCCGTCGCCAGGGCTGGTGGGCCTGTGCCTTCGGGGTGGTGGCCACCGCTCCCGTCGCCACGCTCGTGCTCGACCCCTGGCTGCCGTTGCGGGAGCTGCTCCTGGCCGAGCTCTACACCCTCGTGGTCGGCCTGGT
>JAGQUE010000444.1 GCA_020438665.1 Nocardioidaceae bacterium
AGACGTGGTGCTCCTGGGTCACCAGCGCCACCTCGGTGCGCAGCACCTCCAGCGGCAGCGACACCAGGTCGACGCCGCCCACGGTGGCGCGGCCGGTCCGCGGCGCGTTGACGCCGGCCAGCAGCCGCCCCAGCGTGGACTTGCCCGAGCCGCTCGGCCCGACCACCGCGAGGCGCTCGCCCGGCTGCAGCCGCAGGTCGATGCCGTGCAGCACGTCGTGGCCCTCCCGGTAGGCGAACCGCAGGTCCTCGCCGACCAGCGTCGACCCGTCGGGACGCGCCTCCCCCGGCTCGCGGTCCTGCGGCACCTGGGCGATGCCGAGCAGGCGGCTGGTGGAGGCGGCCCCCACCTGGAGCCGGTCGACCTCGCCGACGAGGCGGTCCAGCGGACCGCTGAGCGCCTCGACATAGAGCACGGCAGCGGTGATCTGGCCGAGCGTCAGCCAGCCGCGCGCGTAGCCGTAGGCACCGGCGAGCACCGTGATCACGCGCGGGGTGTTGAACGCGACGTCGATGACCGCGAAGAGCAGGTTGCGCAGCGTCATCCCGTAGCGCTCGGCCTGCGCAGAGACGGCGACATCGACCTCGGCCTGCTCGATCCGCCGGTCGCCCAGCCGCAGCGCCTCGACGGTGCGGGCGCCCTCGACGGTCTCGGTCAGGTTGGCGTTGATGCGCGAGTACGTCGCGCCCTCGGCGATGTAGCACTTCTGGGCGCGGCGCAGGTAGCGCCGGACCTGGAAGAAGGACGAGCCGATCACCAGCAGCGACGGCGCGGCCAGGAAGGGCGAGTTGACCACCATCGCCACGACCGACAGCGACACCGTGAGCAGCGAGATGATCGCCATCGGCACGCCGTACTGCACCGAGCGACTCATCGTGCCGACGTCGCGGGTCACGCGGGTGACGAGGTCGCCGGTGCTGGCCCCCTCGACCCGGCCCAGCGGGAGGGCCAGGATCGTGTCGACGATGAACTCACGCGCCGACGACAGCAGGTCCTGCCCGAAGACCGCCGAGGTGCGCTGCCCGCCATAGGTCAGCAGCGCCTGCGCCACGACGACGCCGATCAAGGCCCACAGGATGCCGGTGGCGCTGCCGGCGGCGGTCACGCCGACGGCGTCGGGCACGGAGCGGTCGATGAGCGCCCCCAGCAGCCGGGGCACCAGCATCGCCGCGCCGGCCGCGAGCGCGTTGAGCACGATGAGCAGCGTGAAGATGCGTCGGCGCGTCCGCACCAGGTCACGCAGGAAGGTCCACACCGCGGCGTAGTCGGCCACCGGCCAGCCCTGGTCGGGGTTGCGGGACGCGCGGAACGCCGCCTCGGCGCGCGCCTCGCGCAGCCGGTGTCGCGCGCGGAGGGCGGAGATGCGCCGCCGAACCGAGGTGTCGACGGGCGGGAGGAGGGCCGTCGGCACCTCGGGGGCCGCATCGGTCCGCTGCTGCCAGGTCTCGGCGGAGGTCGCGAGCAGGTCAGTCATCGTCGTCCCCGATCGAGCGGGCGACGACGCGACGGTAGTCGGGGCGCTCACGCAGCAGGCGCTCGTGAGTGCCCTCCGCGGCCATGCGGCCCTCGGCGTCGAGGAAGACGACGCGGTCGGCATGGTGGAGCCAGAGCGGCGACACCGTCGTGACCACGGTGGTGCGGCCGCGGCGGTGGGCGGCGATCCGCTCGGCGATGCGCGCCTCGGTGTGGGCGTCGACCGCCGAGGTGGGCTCGACGAGCACGAGCACCTGGGGGTCGGCGGCGAGGGCACGGGCGAGCACGAGCCGCTGGCGCTGGCCGCCCGAGAGGCCGCGGCCGCGCTCGTCGAGCCGCCCCTGCCATCCCCCGGGGAGGGCGTCATAGACGTCCTCGGCGTTGGCGACGCGGAGCACCTCCTCGGCCCGGTCGCGGTCCAGCCGGTCGTGCGGGTCGATGGCCTCCTGCAGGGTGCCGGCGAAGAGCCCGCTCGCGGCGTCGCTGACGACGACATGGCGGCGTACGTCGGTCAGTCGCGCCTGGCTCAGGTCGACGCTGCCGATGCGCACCCCCCACGGGCGGCGGGCCAGCCGCTCGTCGCGCTCGGAGATCACAGCCAGCTCGGCCGCGCGCTCGGCCCGGGACCGGCGGGCAGCACGACGTCCGCCACTCTTCTCCTCGGTGACGACCGCGACCGGGTCGTCGGTCGGCGGGAGGTAGCGGCCGAGCCGATCGGCCAGCGCGGCGGACGCCTCCGGGACGCCGCTGACGACGATGGTGAGCTGACCGTGCCGGGCGACGAAGCCGGAGGCGTCGTCGGTGACGTCGGCGCCCGTCGGCAGCGGCTGGGGCTCGGCCGGGTCCAGCCAGGGCGGCGCCTGCTCGAAGATCGACACGGCGCGGCGGGCGGAGACCTGCGCCCTCGTCAGCTTCTGGGCGAACTCGAAGAACGTCTGGATGGGCCCGACCATGAAGAGGCCGTAGCCGAGGAAGCTGATCAGCTGGCCGGGGGTGAGCGCGCCGGACCGGACCTCCTGGGTGCCGAGCCACACCAGGATGACCAGGAAGCCTCCGGAGAAGAGCACCCCGACCGCCTCGATCCCCGCCTGCCACACGCCCGACGAGACGCCGGCGGCGCGGGCGGACTGGGAGCCCTCGGTGTAGTTGCGGCCGAAGGTACGCTCGCCGCCGATGCCGCGCAGGATGCGCAGCCCGGCCACGATGTCGGTGGCGAGCGAGGTGAGCTCGGCGTTGCGGGAGCGCTCGAGCTGCTGGCGTCGGTGCAGCGGGCGCAGCAGCGGCAGGGCGACCCCGACCAGCACCGGGGCCGCGGCCAGCACGAGCACACCCATCCTGAGTGACGTGCCGAGCACGATCGCGGCGACGGTGAGATAGGCGACGAGCTGGGCGGTGGCCCGGGCCAGGATCTCGGTGAGGGCACCGAACTCATCGGAGTCGCTGGAGGCGACGCTGAGCACCTCGCCGGTCGGTGTGCGCCGGGGCAGCACGTGGCCCATCTGGACGGCTTTGCGGGTGACCAGCAGCACCGTGCCATAGATGCCGATGAGCCAGCTGCGCACGACCATCGTGTGCATGGCGATGCCGAAGCCGGCCCCGACGAGGGTCACGAGGAGCAGCAGGCCGGCCCAGAGCAGGGTCTGGGAGGTCGACCCCGGCAGGATGCCACGGTCGACGGCCCGGCCGAAGAGCCACGGCCCGAGCGTCAGCGGGAGCTGCCACAGCACACCGACGACCACGGCGGTCGCGATCACCTCGGGCTGACGCAGCAGCAGCCAACGGAGGAAGGCTCCGGGGCTGCGGGTGTCTGGCTCGTCACCGGGGCGTCGGTCGGTCGATCCCGAGAACGCCGTGACCGTGGGTGGATAGTCGCGCATCGCCCGTCGACCCTAGCGAGCCGACGCACCTCACAGCGAACCGATTTCGGCGGCCCTGGGGCCGGCACCCGGCGGCGCCGGAGCGGCTCGCACGAGCGAGTACGGTGAAAGCGAGTGGTCCTGTGACGACCGCCGGGGAGTCACCATGGAGCGGCTGATCCGCCAATCGATGACGGTGCACGGGCACGAGCTCTTCTATGTCGACAGCGGCACGGGCTCGGTCGTGCTCTTCATCCACGGGATCCTCGGCTCGCGCGGCCAGTGGGAGCACCTGGTCGACCGCCTGCACGACGACCACCGCGTGATCATCCCCG
The DNA here is from genome assembly GCA_020438665.1 of Nocardioidaceae bacterium. The sequence continues at coordinate 3,665 of JAGQUE010000444.1, forward strand.
ACCTGTTCGGGCACGGCGAGTCGGACAAGCCGATGGGCGACTACTCGCTCGGCGCGCACGCCGCCACCCTGCGGGACCTCGTGGACCGCCTGGGCATCGAGCGGGTCACCCTGGTCGGGCACTCTCTCGGCGGTGGGATCGCCATGGAGTTCTACTACCTGTTCCCTGAGAGGGTCGACAGGCTGGTGCTCGTGGCCAGCGGTGGCCTCGGGCGCGAGGTCAACGCGGTCCTGCGCTCGGCGACCCTTCCCGGAGCGGGCTGGGTCATCCCTGTGCTCGCGTCGGCCTGGGTACGGACCCGTGCCGAGGGTGCCGGGCGGGCGCTCTCCCGCGTGGGCCTCCGCCCCGGGGCGGACCTGAGCGCCATCTGGGAGGGCTTCACCTCGCTGGCCGACGGCGAGAGCCGGCGCGCCTTCCTGGCCACCACCCGCGCCGTCATCGACCCCGGAGGCCAGAGCGTGAACGCCCACGACTACCTCGCCGACACGGTGCCGATCCCCACCCTCATCGTGTGGGGATCTCGGGACCGGATGATCCCGGCGTGGCACGCGATCACTGCCCAGCAGTCGATGCCGGGCTGCCGGGTCGAGCTGTTCGAGGGCGCGGGGCACTTCCCCCACCTCGACGAGCCCGACCGCTTCGCCGACCTCGTGCGCGACTTCGTCGCGGAGGTCGACCAGAAGGAGGACGAATCAGCATGACCATGACCCAGACCGGCTCCACCGACATCGGCGGCTACCCGACTCCTGCCGCCTCCGTGGCGCAGCTGTTCTATGACCGGGTCGCCGCGACCCCGACGGCCGAGGCGTTCCGCTTCCCGGCACGCGACGGCTGGACCTCGGTCTCCTGGGCCGGCGCCGCCGAGGCGGTCAAGACGCTGGCCGCCGGTCTGCTCTCGCTCGGCATCCAGCCCGAGCAGCGCGTCGCGATCGCCTCCAACACCCGGATCGAGTGGCTCTACGCCGACCTCGCGGTCATGTGCGCGGGCGCGGCCACCACCGCGGTCTACCCGTCGACGACCGCCGACGACGTCCTGTTCATCCTCGCCGACAGCGAGACCCGGATCGTGTTCGCCGAGGACGACGCCCAGATCGAGAAGCTGCGGCAGAACCGCGAGCACCTCCCCCACCTGGTCCAGGTGGTCACCTTCGACGGGACGGCGGACGGCGAGTGGGTGCTCGGCCTCGCCGATCTCGAGGCCCGCGGAGCCCGGCACCTGGTCGAGCACCCCACCTCGGTCGACGACGCCGTCGCGGCGGTGGGGCCCGAGCACCTGGCGACGCTGATCTATACCTCCGGGACCACCGGGCGGGCCA
>JAGQUE010000445.1:0-1736 GCA_020438665.1 Nocardioidaceae bacterium
CGCTTGGCGTCCTTGTTGATGACGTCCTCGCGGACCACGACGGTCACGAACGCCTCACGCCTTACGGCGGCGCCGGCGGTCATGGCCTCAAGTTGGGCGTTGACCTTGGCGGAAACCTCCGGCTCGTCGGGGCGGGCGTTGTGCCGTACCCACTCGTCTCGTTCGGTGCCGTCGTCGGGGATGGTGCGGACCTGGACGACGACCAGGTCGATCTGGTTGCCGGCGGTGGCGGCCTCCATCATCTCGGTCAGCCCGGCGCCCATGCGGAAACGGTCCGCGTCGTCGCTCATCCCGATGCCGGGGTGGACGACCCGTGCGGTGGCCGCCCACGTGCGGGTGGCGTGGTTCTGGATGATCGCGGGTCGGGCGGTCTGCCCGGTCATGGGCGGACCGTCGTGGATCTGGATGCTGGCCAAGATGCCGGGCAGGTCAGCCTCGCCGGCCTCACCTTCGTCCTCGGGGTCCTCGGCATCGCCGAGGTCGAGCTCGCCCGCCGCGGCCTTGGACTGGAAGCGTGACCAACCGAACGCTGCCCCGGCCAGATGCCGGAACAGGACCCCGATCCACTGGAAGGCCGAGTGGCCCCGGATCGGAAGGCAGATCAACAGGCCGACCACGACCCACGCCGGCAACACGACGAGCAGAGCGAGCCACTGCCCCAACGCGATGGCCATCCAGGTGGGGAACCCAGCGACCAGCACCATGAAGAACTGCGGGCCGGTGAGCCCGAAGAGCCACGCCTGTCGGTCTCGGGTGGCTGATGCTCCGTAAACGCTCATGTCTGTCTCCGATCTGGTACCTGGGAAGGTTGGGGGTGCTCGCGTGGCCTGGTGATCTGCTCGCGGCTAGGCGAGGAGGACCTCTGGGTCCTTCTCGACCACCTCCGCCGCCTGCTGGGCCTGCGGCGGGATGTCGTTGGCGACGCCGTCGCCGTTGGTGTCGTTGAACGGCTTCATCTGGTGGGCCTTCTTGTTCTTCTTCGGGTCGTGCTCGGTCGGGTAGTAGCCCTGGTTGCCGATTCCGGCTTGGCCGAGTACGTCGACGCTCATCGAGGCGCCGGTCTGGGCCACCTTCCCGGCTGCGTGCATGCCGTTGCCGAACGTCTTGGCGGGGTGACGCACCGGATAGGTGACGCCCTTGCCGGCGCTCTTCGCCAGCGAACCGGGGTTCCAGCGGCGGGCGTGCTCGGCCTCTGCGCCGCCTTCGGAGGAGCTGCGCCCGTCCGGGGCGGCCTCGGCGGCAGCGCCCGACCCTGCGGAATGTCCACCGCCCGCGCGCTTGCCTCGCAGGAGTCCCGAGACGCCGCCGTTGGCGTCCATCGTCGACCGGAACGAGGCACCCGAGGCGGTGCCGGGGTCGACGAAGGCCAGCATCCGGAACAGCACCAGGGGCATGAAGCAGGCGACCAGCATGATCACCGAGCCGACGACCGACATGCCGATGTTGTTCGCGCTCGAGCCGATGTCGGCAAGGAAGGAGCCGTCACCGGTCTCGTTGTCCGGCATTCCGGCCCACGCGAACTGGGCGCCCATCCCGACCACGAGCGCCAGTAGCGGCTCCATCAGCACGCACGCCAGGAACCAGCGGATCGACTTCCACATCCACGACTTGGTGCCCTCGGACAGCGCTCCCGCAGCCGACATGGGCATCGTGGCCACCAGGATCAGCAGCGCGGCGGAGCGCACCATCATGATGATCATGTGGCCGAAGGAGGCCGGGATCAGGATGAACAGGGC
>JAGQUE010000445.1:1798-6027 GCA_020438665.1 Nocardioidaceae bacterium
CCGGAGAAGCTGTCGACGTCGAGCAGGGTGTTCAAGAGGCCCTTGGTCAGCCCGGAGGCCGCCGTGATGAGGCCGGCGCTCACCCCGATCCAGCACGACAGGACGGCGCCGTACTGGATGACGCCGGCGGCCAGGGTGCCGAACCCGCGGCCGTCCTGGCGGAGAACCGCTAGGCCGATCTGACCGAACGCGACCACCAGCGCGATCACCAACGCGACCCACAAGGTGACTCCGTAGATCTTGGCCAGGTCAGGGTCTTCGACGTTGGGGGTGAACCCGTCGATGAGGGAGAACGCGGTCTTGAGCAGCCAGATGGCACCCGACCAGATCGCCATCATCATCGAGGTGAACCCGTCGGCCAGGGTCTCCTTGGCCTGGTCGCCCAGCCAGTGCAGCGGGTTGAGGTCAACCATCGGCACGATCTCAGCGCTCATGACTGGGGCACCTCCAGCCACTGGTAGCCGGCGTCGAAAGAGGCCTGGGAACCGGGCCACAGCGAGGGCGCGGGGGCCGGCTCCTCGCCTTCGCCGACAACCCAGCGGTCGTCCTGCCAGACCATGCGCTGGCAGTCGGCGGCCGCGACCTGCTGCGGCTGCCCGGCAGACGTGGTGGCGGTGATGATGAAGTCGATGCACGGGATGACGAAGTCGTCACCGACCGTGCCCTTGATGAACCCCATCTTCGGTTCGACGGCGATCGTGATGGTGTTCTGGGCGTCTGAGGACATCCCGGCCGACTCCAGCAACGCGGCAAGGCCCTGGACCCCCGACCAGCTCTCGGCGGTCGGGCCGCCGGGTGCTGCCCACTCGGTGATGACGTCCTGGGCCACGCGCACCGAGGCGGAGCTGAGTGCGGTGCTGTCGATCGCGGCCAGTTGCGCCAGGGCGCCCTCCGGGGTCTGGGGGAACCCGGTCGCAACCCCGACCTCACCCACCTCCATCGGTGGCGGGATCTGGATCGTGCCGGTCTCGCCCGATGACAGGCTCCCGGGCTGGGCGGCCTCCAAGGGCGCCTCGGGCAGCTGCTCATTGGCGAGACGGTCCTGTGCGGACAGGTCCGCCTCGGACCCGGCGTCACCGCTCGCCCCGGTGCCGGTGAGCATGCTGACCACCGACCACACGCCTCCGGCCACCAGCCCGAGCACGACGACCACCGCGACCCCCAAGAGGACCTGAAGTCGGCGTCGCGTCCACTCGGTGTCGGGATCCACCAGACGCGTCTGCGCCAGATGCCGAGTCCGGTCGAACATGTCAGCAGCCGTTCCCGACGATCCCGTTGAGGATCGCGTAGATGCAGACGAACGCGATCGCGCCGATCACGGTCCAGAACAGGCCCGATGCGCCGAGCTGGGCGGCCCTGCCCATCTGGCCGAACTTGCCCACGATCAGCGCGCCCGCCGAAGCGAAGCCGGCGCCGATGATGATGGCGATGACCCCGTACTTGACCCAGCCGAGCACGTCATTGACGTACGGCTCTACGCCGGTGGGGGCCTGCGCGCACACGTCGCCGACGCCCTCGGCTCGGACGTTTCCCGAGGCCACGATCTGGATGGCGACCTCGGAGATGGCTTCGATGAACATCTGTCTCCTCTTTCCTGTCAGGTCCGGTTCGCCGTGAGCGGTCCGGTGATGGTGGTGATCCGCTCCAGCAGCCGCTGGGAGGGGTTCGTGAGCTGCTTGGGCAGCGGGTCCGGCCCCAGGCCCGGCAGGGCCTTCGCCGGCAGGAGCGGCGCGAACAGCACCGCCTCCTGTTCGTGGGCGGCGCGCAGCAGTCGGCCGGCGGTCGCGAAGCCGCGCTCGCTCCACCGCCCGGCACCGACGACGACCACCACGACCTGCCCGGCGCCGAGGGGGGCCTCGAGGCCGGCCAGCGCCGACTCGGTCTGGCTCAGCGCCAGCGAGTGCGGCCTGGTCACCAGGACCTCCACGCACGCCGGCGTCGTGGCGACCCAGCAGCCTGCCGCAGGCGCCATGAGCTCGCGGGTCGACCAGCCGGCGTCCAGCACCGTCAGGTCCACCCCGTCAGCGGACCGGGGACCCGGCACCTCCGAAGGGACGTGCACGGGCCCCTCGACGCGGTCGATCAGCACACCGTCGCCGCGGCGGCCGCGGCGCCAGCCCTCGGCCGCCCCCAGCTCGGTGACAGTGGCACCCAGCAGCCCGGACCAGGTCGGCGCGGCCGCATCCAGGACCCGGGTGCGGATGCCGGCACCGTCGGCAACGTCGGCCAGCGCAAGGGTGATCGTGGATGCGCCCGCACCGGCACTCGAGGCCCGGACCCGAACCAGCGGCGCCGTGCCCGTCGACTCGGGCTCAACTGGCAGGGCCGCATCCTCGACGTGGTCCTCGACCACGGTCGAACCGGCGCCTCGACCGGAGACAACGGACGCCGCCCCGGCCGGGGCGGTGTCACGCCGCGTATCGCGCGAGGTGGGCTTGGAGAACCGGCCGCCGGCCAGCGCCTCGGCGGCGGCCTGGAGCTCACGGGTGGAGTAGCGAGGTGCGGTGCCGGTGGTCATCGGGCCGTCTCGATTCGGGCGGCTCGGAGCCGGAGTGCTTCCCGCAACACGGTGGCCGGGGTATTGCGGAGGACCTCGCGTGCCTCCGCGGCCTGTTCGGCGTTGGCACGCAACCGCGCGAGCATCTGCTCGATGTCGGACAGTGCGTGGTCGACGCTGTGGTCGGCCACGACGTCCAGCAACTGGGCGACGACCTCGGGAGTGGGGTCGGTGATCGCGGTGGGTGCCTGCTCGCTCATGCTTCTGATAGCAACCGCGCCCTGTCCGGATCGGACAGGGCGCGGAAAGAAAGTTGGTGAAGCGTGCGGGCTGGTCAGGCGATGGCGGCCAGATACTGCGGGGCGGCGTCGCGCAGCTTCGCCGCCGCGCGGTCGCGGCGCCGGCGGATCGTCCGCATGGCCACGCCGTGCCGTTCGCCGACCACCCGCTGGGCCTCCTCGCGGGCCCGCTTGACCTCGCCGCGGGCGAGGACCGCGTGCTCGGCAGCGAGCAGCTCGACGAGCAGTTCGATCTCCTCGATGGCGATCACGCCGACCCCACGCGCCCACGTGAGCAGGTCGACCACGTCCTCGACCGGGTCCTCGACCTCGGGGACCATCATCTTGGGGTCGCGGTCGCTGGTCAGGCCGACCCACTTGTCGTGGCAGGACTCGCCCAGCGAGTTCCCGAGAGCACGGTTGCCCTCAAGCGAGGCCGTATCGATGCGGGAGACCATGCCAGCGGCGGGCCGGCAGAGGCGCTGACGAGCACGCTGCAGCAGGTAGCGGGCGGCATGGCAGCCCAGCTGCGGTTCCGCGGCCTTGACCTCTTCCCACACGGTGGCGTTGACGTCGTCGATCTCGCAGACGTCGATCAGGTTTGCCGCGAGCCGGTGCACGCCGTCCTCGAGCAACACGGTCACAGCGAGGGCCGCATCGTCGTCGTCTCCACCGCGCCGGGAGCCCAGCGCGGTCAGAGCGGCCACCACCTGGTAGCAGCGCTCGTCACGACGGCGCCATCCCTCGCGTGCTTCGGCCAGGCCGTCGAACGCGGCCAGCCGCGGGTCGACCGACTGCCACTGAGCCCACTTCCCGGACCTCTCCAGGCTGGCGAGGACAGCGGTGGCCAGGGTGCCGGTGGCCTGCTGTCGCAGGTGTCGCCAATCGCTCGGCGACGGGGTGGAGGGACGGGGGCGGGTGTCGAGGTTCGGGTAGTTGGCGGAGTGGTACATGGCGGTCCTCCGAGAGCGGAAGCGATCAGGACGCGCCCATGGCAGAACCGACCCCTCACCACCTCGCTCACCAACGCCCTCACCACCGCCACGGACCTGTCACCGGGCGCTCACCAACCCCGCTCACCAAAACGCAAAACCGCAGGTCAAAGCGGCAATGACCGCTCACCAGACCGCCAGCGGAAAAATGTTGAGAAAGTTCCCGCCCGAGGGTTGCGACCCCTCGAAAACGCCGTCGGCCCCGCCTTCACCGGGAGGGTGTGAGGGGCCGAAACCGGGCTGCTGAGGGGCGTCGGGGGCCTACCCGGCGGCGCCCCATTCGCGTTGCTCCACGACCTTCTCCGACCGGGACGGCAGGTCCTCGTCGAGCCGGTCGAGGACCTGCTCGCGGACCAGTTCGCCGGCGGCCGCACGACCGGACTCGGCCTCGACCGCGGCCGCCTGATCCAGCCAGGCGATGTCGGCGTGCGGGTTCGCCAGCCGCGCAGCATCACACGCGAC
>JAGQUE010000445.1:6226-6762 GCA_020438665.1 Nocardioidaceae bacterium
TCGCCCCTGGCCTGGGCCCGGAGCTTGAGCCGGACGAACAGGTCCGGGCTGGTGAGGATCCCGCCGGCGCCCTTCAGCAGCTCATAGGTGGGCGTCGAGCCGCGCCGGGCCCCCGAGCTCATGCTCGCGTCCGGGAGCCAGTCACTTCCGTCCGGCCGGGTGCCCAGGAGGAAGCGGGCGTTGGTCGCCCGATTCTGAACCGTCTTCTGCGTCTTCCAGCCGAACGCCGCGGCGGCCCGCTCCCCGGTCACCCCGTGGTCCTGGCAGGCCAGGTAGGCGATGAAGGACACTGTTCCGCCGGCGTTGTCGATCGCTGAGGGGTCGCCACCATTCAGGGCGCTCACTGAAACCGGACCCAGCAGGTGCACCTTGGGCCGCGGACAGTTCTCGTCGAACCAGTCCGCCACGTCCTGGTCGAGCGTCGGATCGAGGGCGGCGATCTCCTCACGGATCTGTGCCGGCACGCTCGGCGCGATCGCGGCCAGGTCCTCGGCCGTCGTCGCCGCGGTCGCCAGGTAGACCTCGTCGGCCTCGGG
>JAGQUE010000446.1 GCA_020438665.1 Nocardioidaceae bacterium
GACGACGTGGACGATGCCCTGGTCGATGTCGCCGAGCGGGTGGAGGCGTACGCCGAACTCGGCGGCGTTCTTGCGCAGCGTCTCGACCTGGGTGCGGCTGACGGGGTCGGCGATCGGCTTGTCCCAGTCGACCGTCGGCACGTTGTGGTCCTCGGTGGCGATGGTGAGGTCGGGACGGCGTACGACGCGGTTGCTCAGCCGGAGTCCGTCGAAGGCCTGCGGTGAGGTCACCTCGTGGAGCAGGTGGAGGTCGATGTAGAGGAGGTCGGGCTCACCGGGTGCGCTGCGGACGACGTGCTCGTCCCATACTTTCTCGGCGAGGGTCTTGCCCATGACCGGTCCTCCTTGATGTCGTTGGCATGCGCGGCGCCCTCCACGCCGCACCGACACCATACAACTTGCATCCCATGATCTGAGACGGCAGTATTGCCATATGGACAACTCAAGCGGCGTCGGCGTCCTCGACAAGGCGGCACTCGTGCTCTCCGCCCTCGAGGCAGGGCCGGCCACTCTGGCCGGGCTCGTCGCCGGCACCGGGCTCGCCCGGCCGACCGCCCACCGTCTCGCCGTCGCCCTCGAGCACCACCGACTGGTCGCCCGCGACATGCAGGGCCGGTTCGTCCTCGGGCCACGCCTCGCGGAGCTGTCCGCCGCCGCCGGTGAGGACCGGCTCCTCGCCGCCGCCGGCCCCGTCCTCGCGCGACTGCGCGACATCACCGGCGAGTCCGCCCAGCTCTGGCGCCGCCAGGGCGACCACCGCGTCTGCGTCGCCGCCGCGGAGCGCCCGTCGGGCCTGCGCGACACCATCCCCGTCGGGTCCCAGCTGACCATGCGCGCCGGCTCGGCCGCCCAGATCCTGCTCGCCTGGGAGGACCCCGAGCGGATGCACCGCGGTCTCCAGAACGCCGCGTTCTCCGCCGCCGCGCTGTCGGGCATCCGCCGCCGTGGCTGGGCGCAGAGCGTCGGCGAGCGCGAGCAGGGCGTCGCCTCGGTCTCCGCCCCGGTCCGCTCCCCCGGCGGCAAGGTCATCGCCGCCGTCTCCGTCTCCGGCCCGCTCGAGCGGCTCTCCCGCCAGCCCGGCCGCATGCACGCCCCGGCCGTCCTCGCCGCTGCTGAGCGGCTCTCCGAGTCGCTGCGCCGCGCGGCGGCTGAGTAGCCGGGGGCGGCAGTTTCACCGGCGCGCCGGTGAAACTGGCACTTCTCGGCCGAAGTTCACATCGAGAAGCGCCAACTTGGCGCGTGCAGTGTGGCAGGAGTGTTCACCTACGACGACGAGCGCGCGGCTGAGTAGCCGGGCCTGGTCTGGACCACGGCGTACGACGGATCCGCCGAGGCCGGCGAGCCACCCACCCTGGTGACATGACGAACCGTCCCAGCGCCTGGGTCCGCAGCCTCACCCTCGTGGTCGCCTGGCCCGCCTATCTCGGCCTGGCGATGCTGCTGTTGCACCCCGAACGTGGCGACACGTTCCTCGGCCCGGCGATGCTGGGACTGCTGCTGATCGCCATGGCCGCCGGCGGCTGGTCCTTCCGCGACGGCTGGGTGCACGGCTGGGACGCCTTCAGACCCTGGGCCATCACCACGGGGGTCTGGGCCGTGATCGGCTTCCCCGTCGTCGGCGCCGTCATCGTCGGCATCCCGGCCGCATCGGGGCTTCTGGTCGGCACCCTCGTCGGCGACGCCGTGACCGAGGCACGGCTGCGACGACTGGCGGCGCCAGAGCGCTGATTTCATCAGCACCCGTCCCGGCTGTGGCGGCCGCGCGATCTCAGAACAGCGCGTCCTGCTCGATCTCGAGCAGCGTCTGCTTGCGGCCGAGCCCGCCGGCATAACCGGTCAGCGTGCCGTCGGCCCCGATGACGCGGTGGCACGGGATGACGACCGGGATCGGGTTGCGGCCGTTGGCCAGCCCGACCGCACGTGATGCGGCATTGGTCATCCCGAGCCGGTGGGCGAGCGCGCCATAGGTGGCCGTCTCGCCATAGGGGATTCGGACCAGCTCCTTCCAGACGCGCTGCTGGAACTCGGTCCCGACCGGGGCGAGCGGCAGGTCGAAGTCCTTCCGCTCTCGGGCGAAGTAGGCCGTGAGCTGGTCGACCGCGGTCACGAGCACCGGGTGGACATCGTCGCGGTCGCCCCTCGGTCGGCCGTCTGTCATCGGGGAGAACGGCGAGAACTCGATCGCCGAGATCGAGCCATGGTGCTCGACGATGCGCAGGTCCCCGATCGGTGAGGTCATCACGGTCCACATGTCAGGTCTCCTTCGGGAGTGGGTCGGTGTCCGCGTCGACCGGGGAGTGGTCGGCAAGACTGTGCCACAGGTGCAGCAGGGCATAGGAGCGCCAGGGGCGCCATCGTTCGGAGGCCTGAGCGGCCTGGTGGGCGTCGGCGCCGAGCGTGCCCAGCGCAGCGCGGACACCGAGGTCGGTCGGGAGGAACACGTCCGGGTGACCGAGCGCCCGGAGCGCGACATAGTCGGCCGTCCACGGGCCGATGCCGGGAAGCGCCAGCAGCCCGGCTCGTACGTCGGCCCGGTCGGGGCCGCGGTCGAGCGCCACGTCGCCGGCCGCGAGCGCCTGTGTCAGCGCGACCAGCGCGCGCCCGCGACTGCGCGGCATCGGCAGGGTCTCGGCATCGAGCGCCGCCAGCGCCGCGGGGCTCGGAAAGAGGTGGGTCAGCGATCCGTCCGGCGTCTCGAGCGGTGTTCCGTGGGACTGCGTGAGCCGGCCTGCGATGGTGCGCGCCCCGGCGACGCTGACCTGCTGTCCGAGCACGGCCCGGACGGCGACCTCCGGCCCGTCGACGTGCCCGGGCACGCGCAGGCCGGGTCGCCGGCGCACGAGCGGACGCAGCAGCGGGTCGTCCCCGAGTGCCTCGTCCACGGCGATCGGGTCGCAGTCGGCGTCGAGGAGCCGCCGGACGCGCTCGACCGCGGCCGAGGTGTCCCTCAGGTCGGTGAGCCGGAACGTCGCCGGCAGCAGAGCCGTCTGGCCGACGTCGGTGACGTCGCGCAGCTCGATGCGGACGGTGCCCGGACCGTGCGGGAGGTCGAGGGTGCGGGCATACCAGTCGGGGCCGGCCTCCTCGACGCCCGGCACCGCGCGCAGGGCGAGGAAGTCGAGCAGGGCGCGGCCGGCGAACGGCGTGCGGACGGCGAGCCGCATCGTGACCTCGCCCGCACTGCCGCGCTCGCGCTGCCGGCGGCCGCGCAGGTCGGTCGGCGTGGCGGCATAGACCTCGCGGACGGTGTCGTTGAACTGCCGGACGCTGGCGAAGCCGGCCGCGAACGCGACGTCGGCATAGGTCATGTCGGTCGTCTCGATGAGGATGCGGGCCGTCTGGGCGCGGCGTGCCCGGGCGAGGGCGAGCGGGCCGGCGCCGAGCTCGTGGGTCAGCAGGCGGTTGAGATGACGTGGCGTATAGCCGACGTGGCGCGCGAGTCCCTCGACGCCCTCGCGGTCGACGACGCCGTCCGCGATCAGCCGCATCGCCCGTCCGGCGACATCGGCGGCGACGTCCCAGTCGGGGCTGCCGGGGGTCGCGTCCGGAAGGCAGCGCTTGCACGCCCGGAACCCGGCGCCCTGTGCGGCCGCCGCGGTCGGGAAGAACGTGACGTTCTGGTAGGCCGGCAGCCGCGCCGGGCACGACGGCCGGCAATAGATGCCGGTCG
>JAGQUE010000447.1 GCA_020438665.1 Nocardioidaceae bacterium
TACTCCAAGGAGTACGAGATCGAGCGGCTCTATCGCGAGGCGGCGTTCATGCTGATCGGCGAGGGCACCTCCGACATCCAGAAGATGATCATCGGCCGCCGCATGCTCGAGGACTACAAGCTCCGCTGAGCCCCGGCAAACCGCCTCGACGGCCGCCCATCGGCCTGACACAGTGGAATCAGACGATCCAACGAGGAGGAGCCGTGGGAGACCCCAGCAAGGCCAACGAGGACATCAAGGCCAAGATGCGGGAGGCCCTGGACCGCAAGAAGTCCAACGACCGGGGCATCCCGGGCAGCGGTCCGGTGCGCGAGAAGGCGCACGGTTCCGAGGTCGAGGGCGCCGGCGGGCGCCGGCTGCACCGCCGTAAGGCAGGCGGGTCCTGAGACCTGCGGCGTGACCGTGGCTATGAGATAGCCCACGCCATCGGCGGCTGACGGCGGCCGGTGGCGTTGGGCACCATAGGCACGTCCGCCCCCGTCGTGAAGGAGCCCGCCGTGCAGTTCGGTCGCAGCTATGAGGAGTTCGAGGTCGGAGCGACCTACAAGCACTGGCCCGGCAAGACGGTCACCGACTATGACGACCACCTGTTCTGCCTGCTCACCATGAACCACCACCCGCTGCACCTGGACGTGCACTATGCGGGAGAGACGACCCAGTTCGGCAAGAACGTCGTCGTCGGCAACTATGTCTATTCGCTGCTCCTCGGCATGTCGGTGCCCGACATCTCGGGCAAGGCGATCGCCAACCTCGAGATCGAGTCGCTGCGCCACGTCGCACCGACCTTCCACGGCGACACCCTCTATGGCGAGACCACGGTGCTCGACAAGTGGGAGTCGACCTCCAAGGACGACCGGGGCGTGGTGTATGTCGAGACGATCGGCTACAACCAGGACGGCAAGGTCGTGTGCATCTTCCGCCGCAAGGTGATGGTGCCCAAGGAGAACTACCTGGAGGCCCGGGGTGGCGAGCAGCCCGGCAGGCCCGTGCCGCAGCCGGACAAGAACTGGCCGGGTGAGCCGAGGGACTGATCGAGGCGGCGGCGCCGTCCGGCCGTACGGGGTCGGTCAGCCGGCGTACTCATAGGCGCCGACGTCGATCCGGCCGCGCACCGGTCGGGCGGAGGTGCGCTGCGGGTGGGCGTACTCCAGCGTCGGCCGGACCCGCCGCGGGGCCCGGGTCCCGGCGTCGACCGCGCGTGACCGCGGCCGGAGGTGCAGGTCATAGGCCGCGGCGTCGACGAACGTGCCGGCGCCGACGCGGAGATTGGTACGCCGCTGCGCCGGTGCGCCGGCGACGAGAGTCCCCGGACCGACGATCAGGTTGTTCCACACGTGGACGTCGGTGGCGCCGCCGGCGAGGCTGAGGAACGTGCCGGAGTCGTGATGGTTGAGCAGGGTGTTGTTGACCAGCCACAGGCGGGTCGTCGGGTTGGCCAGTCCCTCGGCCCCATAGGAGACGATCGTGGTGTTGGGCGAGCGGGGCCCCTGCTCGATGACGTTGCCGCTGATGACCGCGTCGCCACCGTTGGGCAGGTCGATCGAATAGCTCGCGTCGGCGTCGAGGTCCACGATCCTGTTGGCGGTGATCGTCGTCCGCAACGCTCGCGACTTCACCTCGTGGCCGACCGACGCCCCCGTGACCTGGCTGCCGCGGAGCAGGAACGACCTGACCGTGCCGATATAGATGTTGTGGGTGTAGCCCGAGCCGGTCAGCAGGTGCGTGAACCGCGACCGCAGAATGCGGATGTCGGACTGAGGGTCGGCGCCGGCCAGGATGCCGTCCTGGTTGTGGTGGAACCAGCAGTGCACGACGGTCAGGTCGGTCCCCTCCGCCCGGATGCCGGCGCCGTTCTCGTCCGGGACGCGGGCACCGCTGAGCTCGATGTTCTGCACGCGGGCCCGGTCGCCCGCGATCACCCAGATCGCCTTGCCCTGGGCGCTCTGGCCATCGGCGGCGAGGTGGGCATAGCCGCCGACCCCGACGAGCGTCAGGTCGTCCTGGGTCCAGGTGGCGACGTCGCCGACATAGTCGCCCGCGTCGATCTCGACGCGATCGCCGTCGCGGGCGACGGCGGCCGCCGCGCTCGGTGTGGTCAGCGCGCGGGTCGGCCCGACGTGCAGCACTCGTCCGGCGTACGACGCCATCGAGTCCACGGCACGCTCGGGTGCGGCCGCGGCCGGCCGGGGCAACAGCGTCGCGCCGAGCAGGATGAGGCCGCCCGCCAGGGCGGCCGACACAGGTCGAGAGGATCGCGGCACCCCACCATCGTCCCAGGGCCGGTGACCACTACGCTCGGCCCCATGATGGTCGTCACCACCAATGACATCCCGGGATGGGAGATCAAGCAGGTGTGCGGAGAGGTCTTCGGCCTCACGGTGCGCTCTCGCAACGCGTTCTCGCAGATGGGGGCCGGTTTCAAGTCCCTGGTCGGCGGAGAGCTCAAGGGCATGACCGCCAACCTGGTGGAGTCGCGCAACGAGGTCATGGGGCGGATGCTCGACGAGGCCCGCAACCGGGGCGGCAACGCCGTCGTCGCGATGCGGTTCGACACCTCCGAGATGGGCGACACCTGGACCGAGATCTGCGCCTATGGCACGGCCGTCGTCGCGATCCCCGTCACCGAGGAGGCGCGCCAGATGGCCGCCAAGCTCGGCTATGGGATGCCGGGCTGACCTCGGCCGGCACCAGCGTCCCGGCCGGGCTCAGACCTCCACGGGCGTGGGCTCGGGATCGAAGTAGCGTGCCAGCGGCAGCATCCCGAGGATCAGCACCATCGGGACCGCGAACCCGAGCCGCAGGTTGCCCGCGCCCACCAGGCCGGTGAGCACCGCGCCCAGCAGTGCGCCCAGATAGTTGAACTGGTTGAAGCGACCGATCACCGTGTCGACCCGCGCATGCCGGGTCGCCGGGTCGAGGTCGCTGCCGCCGGCGATCCGCGCGGCCGCCGAGAAGCTCAACGGCGCGATGACCGACGCGCCGGCCCCCAGGAGGGCGAAGCCCACCACCGCGATCTGCCAGCTGTCGGCGGTCACCACGACGGCCAGCGAGGCCGCGGACACCACGGCGCCGACGGCCAGCACCGGTCGGGGGCCGAACCTGGCGACCAGTCCGTCGCCGACGAGCCTGACCAGCCCGCTGGCCACCAGGTAGGGGAAGCTGGCCAGTGCCACCAGGGTGTGGGGCGAGGCGAGCGTGCTGTCGAGATAGGTGGGCCCCCAGGTCGCCGCCGCGGTGTCGACCATGTAGAACAGCAGCATCCCGAGCCCGACCAGGATGATCGGGCGCCACGGGATCGCCGTCGACCCGAGGTCGACCACGCCGTGGTCGCGGCGCAGGAACGGCGCGAACGCCACCGTCAGCGGGATCAGCGCCAGGAAGACCACGGTCCACCAGGGCCAGTGGGCGGTCGCCAGGGTGATCCCGGAGCCGATGACGCCGCCGAGGGTCCAGCTGCCATAGAACGACGGCAGCAGCGGCCGGTCATAGCGGTGCTCGAGCGCCGTCCCCTGCATGTTGGTGGTCGCGTCCACCATGCCGAGCCCCAGGCCATAGCCGCCGATCCCGGCCAGGAACACGGCGTACGACGGCGCCAGCGTCAGCACCGGGACGGTGACGGCGATGACCAGCAGCCCGGCACGCAGCAGCGCGGCACTGTCGCGACGTCTGGCGAGCTGCTCGGCGACCACGGAGCCGACGCCCGCCATCACGAGCACGAGCAGCAGCACCAGCGACAGGCCGACCTCGCCGAGGTCCCACTGCCGCGCGATCGCCGGCAGTCGGGTGGTGAGGCTGATGAAGACGAGCCCTTGGGTGAGGTAGGCCGCGCCCGCGGCTGCGCGGGCGCGGGAGAGCTGCATGGCGAGGATGCTCGCACCTCGCCCGGGCCGCCGCCAGGGGCGTCCTGTCAGACTTGACCAATGGTCTCTTCCAGCACGGCCTCGGAATCGCCCGCTGCCGGCCCCCGCGTGTGGGTCGTGCGTCACGGCGAGACCGAGTGGAGCCGCGCCCACCGGCACACCTCCGTCACCGACCTGCCGCTGACCGAGGTGGGGGAGCAGGCCGCCGTGGCCCTGCGCGAACGGCTGGTCGGCCGGCCGTTCGCCCGCGTGCTGACCTCGCCGCGGCTGCGGGCGCGGCGTACGGCGGAGCTGGCCGGCTTCCCCGGTGCCGAGATCGACGAGGACCTCGTCGAGTGGGACTACGGCGACTTCGAGGGCATGAGCACCGCCCGCATCCGGGAGACGGTCCCCGGCTGGACGATCTGGACCCATGCCTCGCCTGGCGGTGAGTCCGCGGACGCGGTCGCCGCGCGCCTGGACCGCCTCATCGCCCGGGTCGGGGCCGTCGACGGCGACGTGCTGCTGTTCAGCCACGGCCACGCCCTGCGCGCGCTCGCGGCCCGCTGGCTCGGCCAGCCGGTCTCGGCCGGGGCGTGGTTCCTGCTCGACACCGCCACCGTGTCGCAGCTGGGCCACGAGCGGGACACCCCGGTCATCGCCCGATGGAACGGCTGACCTGGCCCACGACCTGCCACGGACGAGACGTTGACCACCTTGACGTGACCGACGGCGGCGGCGAAGGTCGACACATGGCGCTGCTGCCCGCGTGCCCGCACTGCTCGACGCCCGTCGCCACCTCAGGCGGCGGGTTCGACTGTGCTGTCCACGGCCCGGTGCCGCCGCTGTGGCGACCGACCGAGCCGTCCTACGACGACTTCGGCCACCACGTGCGCACCTCGCGTGGCCTGCCGACCTATCTGCCGTGGCCGCTGGGCCCCGGCTGGCGGGTCAGCGACTTCGGGACGGTCGGGGAGCCGGAGCGCCCGCTCGGCACCGTGGCGGCCTGCTCCGGGACGACCGAGCTCGACGGCCCTGTCGACGTCATCGTCGTGCACGAGGAACCAGGCACCGGGCTCGGCGGCCGTTGCGCCGGGCTGCGGCTGAGCTATCCGGGCCCCGAGGTGGGTGAGGGGCAGGCTGCGGCGCGCGTGTGGATCGGCCACCAGGCGGTGTCGTTGTGGCCGCTGTCGGTGGTGCCCGAGCCCGTGGCTGGCACCGATCCTGCCGCCGACGTCGAGTTCGGCGGCGATGGCGTGCCGCCCGGCTGGGAGGCCGCCGCCCACGACGACCGGGCGGTGCTGGTCGGGGAGGCCGGCGGTCGCTGGCTCTGGCTGGTCCTCCAACCGGCATCGGCCCTGCTGCTGCTCCGCGACGACTGGCAGCTCCACGACCTCTCCCAGCTCGGCCCCGAGCTGGTCGACCTCACCTTCGGCGGGCCCCAGCCCGGCTGGTGAGCCACCGTTAGAGTGCCCTGGTGCGCATCGACCTCCACACGCACTCCGACGTCAGCGACGGCACGCTGACCCCCACGGAGCTGGTGCGCGCTGCCGCCGAGTCCGGCATCGACGTCCTCGGCCTCACCGACCACGACACCGCGGCGGGCTGGGCCGCGGCCGAGGCCGCCGCCCTCGAGGCGGGCGTGACGCTGGTGCGTGGGCTCGAGATCTCCACCCGTCACGCCGGCCGCCCGGTCCACCTGCTCGGCTATCTGGTCGACCCGACCTATCCGCCCCTGGTGACCGCACTCGGCATGATCCTCGACGGACGCAACTCTCGGGTCCCGGCGATTCTCGAGCGGCTTCGGGCCCTCGGCATCGCGATCGACGCGGCCGACGTACGCCGGGTCGCGCCCCACGCCCGAGCGACCGGTCGGCCGCACATCGCCGACGCGCTCGTCGACCTGGGCGTCGTACGCCACCGGGACGCCGCCTTCCGTGAGCTGCTCAACCCCGGGCGCCCGGCCTATGTCGACCGCTACGCCGCGTCGCTGGAGGAGATGATCGGCCTGGTCGTGGCGGCCGGCGGCGTCGCCGTCCTCGCGCATCCCTGGGCGCGGGCCGACCCCGTGTCGCTCCAGCGCGACGGGCTGGCCCACCTCCAGTCGCTGGGACTGACGGGCGTCGAGGTCGACCACCAGGACCATGCGCCGGGCGACCGTCACCGGCTCCGGGCGCTCGCCCGTGAGCTCGGGCTGGTCGTGACGGGCGCCAGCGACTTCCACGGGGAGGGCAAGACCGACCACGACCTCGGCTGCAACACCACCTCTCCGGAGGATCTCGACGCGCTGCTCGCGGTGGCCGAGGCGGCCGGCCGGGCCTCCGGGCGGATGACGCCCCAGGTGGTGTGCCCGTGAGCGCGGTGCTCAACGGGGTGCTCCTCACCGAGACGTTCGTGACGCTGTTCGTGATCATGGACCCCGTCGGGACCGTCCCGATCTTCCTGGGCCTCACCTCGGGACGCTCGCCCGCGACCGCGCGCCGGGCCGCCTGGCAGGCCGTCGCCGTGTCGTTCCTCGTGATCACGGTCTTCGCCTTCTTCGGCCAGCAGATCCTGGCCTACCTCAACATCTCCCTGCCCGCGCTCCAGGGTGCCGGGGGGCTGCTGCTCCTCCTCGTGGCGCTGGAGCTGCTGACCGGCAACGAGAAGGAGCAGACCGCCGCGGCCGGCACCAACGTCGCCCTCGTCCCGCTAGGGACGCCACTGCTGGCCGGGCCGGGCGCCATCGTGGCCACGATGCTGTTCTCGCGGCGCGTCCACTCCTGGCCCGACTTCGTCGCCGTGGCGCTCGGCATCGTGCTCGTCCACGTCGCCCTCTGGCTCGCCATGCGCTACTCGCTCCCGATCCTGCGCCTCATCCGCGAGAGCGGCGTCCTGCTGGTGACCCGGATCGCCGGTCTGCTGCTCTCGGCGATCGCCGTCCAGCTCATCGCCGACTCCGTCCGTGCGTTCGTCGCAGGCCAGGGCTGACCCCCGGTCGCCCCCGCATCCTGACGCCGAGCCGGGGGCTATTTGCGGCCCATGGACTGGTAGGCGTGGAGCAGGTTGCGGGGGAGCAGCCGCGCGACGGCGGTGACGGTCTTGTACTGCGCCCCGGGGATCGACAGCACCTTGCCCTTGTCGAAGTCGCGAAGGGACTGCTCGATCAGGAACTCCGACTCCAGCCACATGAACTCCGGGGCGGAGTCGCGCCCGATGCCCATGCGGCCGTGGAACTCGGTCTTGGTGAACCCAGGGCACAAGGTCAGGACGGTGACGCCTTGGGCGGCGTACTCGTTGGCCGCCCACTGCCCGAAGCTGGTGACCCAGGCCTTGGCCGCGGAGTAGGTCCCGCGTGGGAGGAACGACGCCACGCTCGAGACGTTGATGATCCCGCCTCGCCCACGCGCCGCCATGGCCTGGAGCGCCGCGTGTGACAGTCGCATGACCGCGACGACCAGGACGTCGAGCATCGCCTGCTCGTCCTCGACATCGCCGTCGAGGAACCGCTTGCGCAGCCCGAAGCCGGCATTGTTGATCAGCAGGTCCACCGGCCGGTCGGCGTCGGCGAGCCGGCGCTCGACCAGCGCCATCTGGCCGCGGTCGGTCAGGTCGGCGGGCAGCAGCTCCACCTCCACGCCGTACGTCGACCGCAGCTGCGCCGCGACCTCCTCCAGCCGTGGCACGTCGCGGGCGTTGAGCACCAGGTCGTGGCCCCGGGAGGCCAGCTGGCGGGCGTACTCGTGGCCGATGCCGGCCGTGGCGCCGGTGATGAGCACCCGGCCGAGGTCGCTGATCTGCGGGGTCGACATGCGCCCAGCAAACCAGGTGTCTGTCACCGGAGGCCACGGCGGGTCCGGCATGATGGGGGGTGATGACCACGACCCTCGCCATCGCCAACCAGAAGGGTGGCGTCGCCAAGACGACCTCGGTCGCGTCGATCGGTGCCGCCTTCGCCGAGACCGGACAGCGCGTGCTGCTCGTCGACCTCGACCCCCAAGCCTGTTTGACGTTCTCCCTCGGCATCGATCCCGAGGACCTCGAGCTGTCGATCTACCACGTCCTCACCCAGGGCACCGAGGCCGCCGACGTCGTCGTCGCCACCGACGACGGTGTCGACCTGCTGCCGGCCACCATCGAGCTGGCGCGCGCCGAGGCCGACCTGCTGACCCGGACCGGACGCGAGCAGGCCATCAAGGCCGCGCTCGAGGACCTGGTCGACGACTACGACTGGGTGCTGCTCGACTGTCCACCCTCCCTCGGCATCCTCACCGTCGCGGCACTGACCGCGGCCCAGGCCGTGCTGATCCCGCTCCAGTGCGAGACGCTGTCCCATCGCGGGGTCGGTCAGCTGCTCGACACGGTCCACGACGTACGACGCTTCACCAACCGCAAGCTCGAGGTGTGGGGCGTGCTGCCGACGCTCTTCGACGGGCGCACCAACCACGCCCGCCGCGTGCTCGACACCATCTCCGAGACCTATGACCTCGAGGTCGTCGAGCCGCCGATCCCCAAGACCATCCGGTTCGCAGAGGCGCCGGCCGCGGGCCGGTCGATCCTCGCGACGAGCCGCACCAGCAAGGGCGCCCAGGCTTATCGCGAGGTCGCGGCCACGCTTCAGAAGCGGGCCAACCGCCCCGCCCGGAAGCGCAAGGCCTGACATGTCACGTCACCGCGCCGAGGTGCGCCCCCGCTATGGCCGCATCGCGGTCGCCGGGGCCTCGCTGTCGGTGACGCTGATCGCGGTCCTGGGGGGCACCGGGTTGTTGCCCCTGCCGAGCTCGGCACAGCCGCCATCGGGCGGTTCCGCACTGCAGGACGCCTCCTATCCGGCACCGTCCGCCGACTCCGCCGAGCCGTCCCACGAGCCGTCCGAGCTCGCGGAGGACTCTGCGGTGGTGGACGACGAGGCCGCGGCCGACGCCGCCAAGCTGGCCCGCAAGGCCGAGCGGGCCCGGGCGCGGGCGGCCGAGGAGGAGACGGCGCTGCCGGCCGACTCGGGCGAGGGCCGCCGTGCGGTGTTCAGCGAGAGCCGCCAACGGGTGTGGCTCATCGAGGACGACGGCACCGTCGAGCGGACCTATCTCGTGTCGGGCAGCCTCTATGACAACCTCGACCCGGGCACCTACTCGGTCTATTCGCGGTCCGACCGCGCCTGGGGCGTCGACGGGTCGACGATGAGCTGGTTCGTGCGGTTCGCCCACGGGCCCAACGCGGCCATCGGGTTCCACGACATCCCCGAGCTGGGCGGGGCTCCGGTCCAGACGTTCGCCCAGCTGGGGACGCCGCTGTCACACGGGTGTGTGCGTCAGCGGGAGCGCGACGCGTTGGCCATGTGGGACTTTGCGCAGCTCGGTACGACGGTCGTGGTCACGGCCTGAGCCTCGCGCTGCTGATCGTGGGCCGTCTGGAGGGCGGAGCGCCGACTGTCGCCCCCGTCACGCCCACCGCCAGGGTCAGTCGGCAGCGGGAGCGGCTGCGTCGGCGCCGCCACCGCCCGAACCGGTGCGGCGGCGACGGCGGCGACGGTTGCGGCTGCCTGCCGGCTTGTCGCCCGGCCCGCCCGACTCGGGGCCGGTCGGGGACGGCTCGGTCCCGGCCGGAGCCTCGGTCGCACCCTCGACCGGCTGGCCGCTGCGACTGCGAGTGCGTTGGCGCGACCGGTTGCTGCGGGCCGGGCGCTCGCGCGCCGGCTTGTCGTCCGCGGCCCGTTCGGTGCGGACCGGGTGCTCGGGGACGATGCGGCCCTTGGTGCCCGGGGCGATCCCGAGGTCGTGGTAGAGGTGGTCGGAGGTGGAGTAGGTCTCCTGCGGCTCCTCGAAGGGCAGGTCGAGCGCCTTGTTGATGACCTTCCACCGCGTGAGGTCGGGCCAGTCGACGAAGGTCACGGCCGTGCCCGAGGCACCGGCACGGCCGGTGCGGCCGATCCGGTGGACATAGGTCTTCTCGTCCTCGGGGCAGTTGTAGTTGATCACGTGGGAGACCCCGGCGACGTCGATGCCGCGGGCCGCGACATCGGTGGCGACCAGCGCCCGCAGCTTGTCCTCGCGGAACTT
>JAGQUE010000448.1 GCA_020438665.1 Nocardioidaceae bacterium
GCCGAGGTCGTCGGCGGGAAGCGCGATCTACTCCCTGACGAGATCGTCGAGATCAATGGCATTCGCGTGACCAGTCCCATTCGCACAGCCTGCGACATCGCGTGCCTGCGCGGGCGGCACCGCGGACTCGCGACCATCGACGCCTTTCGGCGGGAGTTTGGCCTCACCGAGCTGGACTTCGCCCTGTTCCTGCCGCGTTACCGCGGGCGGCGCGGCGTACGGCAGTTGAGGGAGCTCGTGACCCACTCCGACCCGAGGGCGGAGTCACCCGGCGAGTCCTGGACGAGGCTCGAGATCATCGACGCCGGGCTGCCGGCTCCCGAGCCCCAGGTCTGGGTCGACGTTCCCGGCTGGGGTCCGGTTCGCCTTGACCACGCCTACCTCCATCTCAAGATCGCCATCGAGTTCGATGGACGAGAGTTCCATGGCGACGACCGGCGTGAGCACGACCAGGGTCGACGGGAGGCGCTGCGGAGGGCCGGGTGGATCGTCATCGTGGTCACCAGCGCGGACTTCACCACCGAACGCATCATCAGCTGGACCGCGGAGCTCCGGTCGGCGATCCGCGACCGTCGTACACCTGCCAAGCGGCGCTACCCCCGCGGATCGAGATATACCCGCTAGGTACCGAACAGCACCGGGCACCTGGACCGACAGCACCGGGCACCTCGACCGACAGCACCGGGCACCTCGGCGGGGGATTCAGTAGAGGAGGGGGAGGTACGGCGACACGTGGAACTGGCCGTTGGTCTGGAGGCGGACGGGCTGGAGACCCACCGGGCGGCCGTCGCGATAGGTGATGAGCGTGACCTCGGCCTCGCGGCGGGGCTTGCTGCCGACGGCGATGGCGTAGGCGGCCCCGCCGGTGGTGCCGTTGGTGTAGGAGTAGCCGACCTCGCCATTGGTGCCGACGACCCGGCTGGGACCCTGCTGGACGTGGAGGTGGCCGCCGAGGACCAGGTCGGCGCAGCCGCGCCGGAGCACCTCGGCCGCCAGGGAGGTGGCGTGGACGAGCACGGTGGCGACGCGTTCGTCGGAGGAGCACACGGCGTCGGCCACCTCGGCCTGGTAGTCGGCATAGGATCCGGCGATGTCGACCCAGTTGCCGAGCCCGCTCGACCGTGGGTCGTCGCGTCCCCACAGCAGCGACCCACCCGGCCCGTCGATGACGCCGCCGTCGGGGTTGACCCAGCCCCGCTTGCCCAGGTAGCCGCTCACGAAGTCGCCGTGGTCGTGGTTGCCGGAGATGGCGATCCGGTCGAAGTCCTTGAACTGCTCCTGCAAGGAGTCGAGGCTGAACGCCTCCCAGGTGCTTCCGGTCGAGGTGTCGTCCCCGGCGTCGAGGACGACGGTCGCCCCGCCCGCGTCGGCGATGGCCCGCGCGACCTGGTCCATGCCGATGTTGTCGTGTCGGTCCGAGACGAGCAGCGCCACGGTCTCGCCCTCGAGTGGCGTCCGGATCTGCAGCTCGGCGACCCGAGCGGCGGCAACGTCATAGAAAGCCAGGCTCCGCTGATAGGTGCTGATCGCGCTGAGCACGAGTCGCTTGGACTCCTGGGTGGTGAGGTTGGCGTCGAGCTGCAGCCCGCTGATCTCCGGCGGCAGCTGTACGGCGGTCCCGGCGAACGCCGACACGGACTGCCACGACTCGCCGTCCGAGGAACCACTGCGCGCGGAACCCCACGGCCAGAACGCCAGCCCGCCGACCACGGCCAGCGCCAGCACGCCGACCAGCACGGTGCGCCGCGCGAACACCTGGAGCATCTGCCGACGACCGTCGTGCCCGATGACCACCCACAGCACGACGGGGACGAGCCCGACCACGGCCCCGCGCAGGCCGGCGGTGACGGCCATGTCGGCGAGGGCGTCACGCACCACGTGGATCTGGCTCTCCGGGTGGCTGGCGATGAACGCATAGCGGTTGACCAGCGCGTCCAGCGACCTCGCCTCGGTGCCGCCGAGGTCGAGGTCGACGCCGATGACCGTGCCTGACGGCATCCGCAGATCGGGGAGCACGGGACCGGTGTGCATCACCACCCACCGCGACAGGGTGGGCCGGACGGTGGTCTCGTGGCTGGCGACATCGATGGACCGGCTGGAGGTCAGGAACAAGAAGACAGCGACCGCCGCCGAGATCGCGAACCACACGGCCACGACCAGCAGCCCGTGGCCGACCCGCGACCACGGGAGGTGGCTCCGTCCGAGTGCCGCCATGCCTCCAACCTAGCCAGCCGCCCAGCACGCGCCCGTCGTACGACGAACGCGGGTTCGCCGGACCGGCGAACGTCAGGCGCGCACCTGGGAGATGGCATAGAGCGCGACCGACGCGGCGACACCGGCGTTGAGCGACTCCAGTGAGTTGGCCATCGGGATCGAGACGATCTGGTCGCAGGTCTCGGTCACGAGACGGCTGAGGCCCTTGCCCTCGGAGCCGACGACCAGCACGAGCGGGCCGCTGGCGAGGTCGAGGTCGGGCAGTGACACGTCACCGTCGGCAGCCAGGCCGACGACCATGCAGCCCGCGTCCTGGTAGGCCTTGAGCTGGCGCACCAGGTTGACGGTCTGGGCGACCGGGATCCGGGCGGCGGCGCCGGCGGAGGTCTTCCATGCCGACGCGGTCATGCCGGCGGCACGGCGCTCGGGGATGACGACGCCGTGGGCGCCGAAGCCGGCGGCGGAGCGGATGACGGCCCCGAGGTTGCGCGGGTCGGTGACCGAGTCGAGCGCCACGATCAGTGGCGGCTCGGCGAGCTCGGTGGCCCGGTCGAGCAGGTCGTCGGCGTGGGCGTACTCAAAGGCCGGCACCCGCGCGGCCAGACCCTGGTGCACGGCCCCGCCGGTCATCCGGTCGAGCTCACCGCGAGTGACCTCGAGCATGCTGATGCCGGACTCGGCGGCGAGCTTGAAGGCCTCACGCAGGCGACCGTCGCGCTCGGCCCCCTCGGCGACGTAGAGGCCGTTGACGGGGATGCCAGCCTGGAGGGCCTCGACGACGGCGTTGCGACCTGCGACCCATTCGGCCTCGGAGGTCTTGTGGGTGCGGGGCCGCGGCTTGGCGGCGCCGGCGCGCTCGGCCTTGGCCTTCATCTTGTAGGCCTTGTGGTTGGGTCGTTCGGCGGCCTTGGGCGTGGGGCCCTTGCCCTCGAGCCCGCGGCGGACGCGACCGCCGGACCCGGCGGCGGGCTTCTTGGAGGACTTGCGGATCGCGCCGCGTCGCTGGGAGTTGCCGGCCATCAGATCGACCACTTCGGTCCGGTGGGCGTGTCCTCGAGCTCGATCCCGGCGTCCTTGAGCCGGTCGCGGATGGCGTCGGCGCGGGCCCAGTCCTTGGCGGCGCGGGCGTCGGCCCGCTCGGTCAGCAGCCCTTGCACGAGCGCCTCGACGGCCGCGGTCAGCTTGGTGTCGTCGCCGCCGGAGGTGGCGCCCCACGCGGGGTCGGCCGGGTTCAGGCCCAGCACGTCGAGCATCGCGACCACCTGCCCTGCGAGCGCGAGTGCGCCGGCGTCGTCACCCTCGGCGAGCAGCTTGTTGCCCTCGCGGAC
>JAGQUE010000449.1 GCA_020438665.1 Nocardioidaceae bacterium
GCGATCCGGTACGCCGACCGGATCGTGGTCTCGATCTCGTGGTCCGGCAGGCCGGCGGAGCGCGCCGCGTCCCCGAGGGCAGCGAGGGTGCTGTCGCACGGGTGGCCGCCCTCGACCATCCGGCAGGCGGCCCAGAAGAGCCCCTGGTTCCGGCCGCCCTCTGGTCTGGTCGCGACCCAAGCCGCCAACCGCTCCGGGCTCGTGCCGATCGCCGGCGCTGGGGAACGCGTCGGGAGCCAACGCGTTGGCTGCAGGAACCGCCTCAGGCCACCGGCGTCCAGGGGGCGTGCGGGCCGGTTGGCCACCGCGATGACCTCGTAGGCGATCGAAACCTCGTCCACCACGACGCGCGAGGGCGGCGCGATCACGTACCCGCCATCACCCCGGAAGTCGACGTGCGCCGCCGACACCTGCCAGCAGCGCTGCTCCCGGCCTGGCGCGGCGGGGTAGTAGGCGTGCAGGCCGCCCGACGGCGTCCGCACCAGCCAGCCCCACCCATCCGCCAGGCCGACCGCCCGAGACCGCTCGAAGGCAGCGAACCCGGTGCCACCGAGGTGGACATCCACGTCCACGACCACGACTCCGGTCGCGGCGCCGGTGGGCAGGCCGATGTTCGCCGTCGGGTGCCGACGCCACCAGCCGCTCACGGCCCTCAGAGACGCGGTCGCGTCGTGGAACCCGTTCGCGGTGAGCGGTCGCTTGCCAGCCGGAACGCATGGGAAGACCGGAATCCCGAGCGCGGCGTACCGCACCGCCGCTGCCCCCGGCGAGCCGGCCTCTGCGACCTCGCGCATCGTCGAGACCGACCAGCGAGGCGTCGTCTGAGTGGGATCGTTCATGCCGCCGACCCTGCACCGGCAGGTTCACCACAATCGGGTCTAGCGGAGGGGGTAACCAGCGGGGGTAACCTGCGTTTGCCCAGGTCAGGTGGCTACCTCAACTTGCTGCGATTGAGACCCGCGCCGATGCGTTGGGCGCCCTCCCGACGGTTGGCTCACATCGGCGAGCCCTGGTGGGTTCGTCGCGGAGCCGTCGCCAATCAAACGAGCCGGGCAACGCTTCCCAACCGGGAACTCCAACGGTGGGTCTCGATCGACGCTGGCGATGCTTCCGACCAGGAGCTACCCCGGGTGCGGCTTCCCCTTTCGGGACGCTTTCCCAGTCGGCTGCGAGGTGGTGCGCATCGCCGAACTGCGGCTAGATCAGGTCTTGTGTCGGAACCGCCACCTAGTGTGTTGCCATGACCCCTTCCACTGCGACGACGCTGGTCACCTCAGAGATGCTCGCTGAGGACTTGAAGACGACATGGGTCCCTGACGTCCTGGGGAACATCGACCTCGATCTGCTGCTCAACAAACCCCTTTCATTCGTCGACTCGTGGGGGGTTCTCGAGCGGCTTGAGGTCCCGAGGAGCGCCGGCGGCCCGCTTGCGGTGACCCTGTTGGGCGGGCAGGTCCACGGGGAGCTACACCGCACGGTCGAGGGGGTCCGTAAGGCGATCGACGGACTGTTGGCGCCGGGGGTGTGCGGCTACCGCCGCGGCGCCGAGATCGGGTTCTCCTACAGCAGTGAGAACCTTCGGTTCCAGGAGTTCAGCGAAGCCGAGGCCGAGACCGGATGGGTGGCGCTCGCTGACGTTCGCCGCTTCTTTGATCACTGCACTTGGGACGTTGTTCTGCGTGCTTTGGACCGGCTCGACATGCCGGCCGGAGTCGATCGGGTGCGCCGGTTCGCTGAGGCTGCCCAGCGATCAGGTCTGCGCACACTCCCGGCCGGCTATGCCGATGCCCGGCTGCTTGCCAACGCGGTGCTGGCGGAGGCTGACGCTGCAGTCGAGTTGCCGTTCGCACGCTGGGTCGACGACTACCGGCTCTTCGCTGCCAGCAAGGCTGAAGCCTTGGCTGGGTTGGAGAGCCTGCGGGCCGCGCTCATGGCAATTGGACTCGATCTAAATGAGTCCAAGGTCGCGGTCATGAGTGCGCGTGACTTCGGTGCGATGAGCGGCCTTCCGCTCGCGAGCGTCTACCATCCCGACGCGGAGTCGCCTAGGCAAGTTCGCGCCGCGCTACGCACGGCGTTCCTTCACGCCGTCCAGTCAGTGGCGACGAACAGGCGCGAGCTCCGCTTCGTACTCCCACGGCTGGCGGCGCAGGGCGACGACATCGCACTTGAGTGGGTGATGCGCAACCTCAGGGCGATGCCTTGGGAGGCCCCAAGATGCGCCGCCTACCTCCTGGCATTCGGTGACCGGCCGGTTGTTCAGCAGTTCGTCGAACAAACCCTCCTCGACACCGCTGAGACCTCACCATGGTTCGCCGCCAGGTTCGCGGCTCTGGCTTGTCATACCGGAATCTCCGACCACAACGCCGACGCGATCGCTTGCGCGGCTGTCAAGACGACGTCTGCTGCAGTGGAGGGTCTCATCCTGCGCGCCCTTGCGGTCTCGCGCCACGGCCGACTTGTCGCTGACCTGACCAACGAAACGGTGCGTGACGCCCGCGCCGCCTTGGCGAGCCGCCGCGAAGTCGGCCTGCCCGATGGCCCAGCCGCCGATTGCGTTCCTGAGGAAACCTTGGCCGCCATGGCGGTTCAACCGACGCCGCTGCCCGTCGTAGCGTCCATCCTTTGAGCCATGGCGGACGGAGTCGACGCCACCTCGTTTGAGTTCTACGAGGGCATCCGGATCATCCTCCCCGGTGCGCTTACCGTTGCTCTGGCTGATGCGGTGGTCCGAACCGCCAGCAGCGACGGGAAGGGGCTGGGGCTTGATACTCTCCCCGCGGTCATCGCCTCCGTCCTGATCGGGTTGGTCTTCTACTTCATCGACGCACCTACGAAGTCGACGGTGTACCGCACTGACCAACCGACCGCCACGCTGGCCGAGTTCGGGACACCGAAAGACGGGACCACTGCGGGAAACAACTACTTCGTGATCCTCGACGTCAACATGCCGCCGGGCATCAAGGCCAGGGCCCTGTACATGGGCAGCATGTTCCGCATCGGCTATGAAGCCACGTTTCTGCTAGTCGTGACAAGTGCCGTGGTCCTGAGCCAGCCATTATGGACCGATCATAGGGTCAGCTACGATCCTGGAAGGATGCCCGAGGCTGCCTGGGTCGGGATCGGTGCGATGGGAGTGGCGTGGGGGTGCGCCAGGTACGGGCAATGGATCCAGGCGTCCCGCAGGGGAACGTCCCACCGCGCCAGGACCGCGAGCACTCGAGGCGATATTGCGACCGACGGCGCGGTCAGTCTGTTCGCTGGTGCTTCATTCGCAGCGATCCTCGCAGGTGCGCACTTCTGGGACGTCGCGCGCTGGGTGCTGATGATCCCGGCCGGGATCGGGCTACTCCACTGGACATACCGATACTCGAAGGGATACCCGAAGACTGAGGCAGACCGAGCGTGGCGCCGCGCGGGCCGTTTCTGGTCTGCATGGCAAGAAACCAAGGTCAGGAAACTTCCGCGCGCCACGGCACCAGTCCGAAGGCGAGCCAGCAGTGTTGAAGCCACCCGAGCCCTTGCTTTCAGCGGCGCGCTCCTTCTGGCGGCGTACGTGGCCGCACCCTCTGACGCGGGTTGGCTCAGCCAATCCGAGCTCAAACTTTGGGTGATCTGCTTTACGCTCGGTGTCACCCTAGTCGTCGCCCGAGGCCACGAGATCAAGTTGGGTGGCGCTT
This sequence comes from Nocardioidaceae bacterium, assembly GCA_020438665.1. The sequence goes on from JAGQUE010000449.1 coordinate 3,681, forward strand.
ACGCCACACAACGCACATGGCTCCTGTTGAACAGAGACGCCCTGGCCGAGAGCTATTGCGTCCTAACGTCCGACGACTCGGCCGACAGTCCTGGGGGCCCTAGGCCCAACGACGAGGCCGATGTGGATAGCTAGGATGGGCGCCCGGGCCCAACCCGTACTGGTGACCCTTCGCGTGGCGATCTGTCCTCGTTGCGCATCTCGGGGTCGTTTCACCCCTGGGA
>JAGQUE010000450.1 GCA_020438665.1 Nocardioidaceae bacterium
CACAACATGCAGCAGGCCGCCCGGGTCTCCGACGACACGGCGTTCTTCAACCTCAAGGCCACCGGCCAGCCCGGCCGCCTCGTGGAGTTCAACTCCACCCAGAAGATGTTCGCCAACCCCGACGAAGAGGCCACCGAGGCCTACATCTCCGGTCGCTTCGGCTGATCTCCGGCTCCGTCGCGTGGCGGAGGCTCAGATACCCGGGATGAGGCTCGCGAGGCCATAGGCCGCGGCGGCGGCGAGCGCGGCCATCGGGAAGGTGAGCACCCAGGCCGTGGCGATCGACCTGGCCACGCCCCACCGGACGGCGGTGACACGCTTGGTGGCCCCCACTCCCATGACCGCGGAGGTGATGGTGTGGGTGGTCGAGATCGGCGCCTCGAAGTGGGCGGCCGTATAGAGCACGGTGGCCGCGACGGCCTCGGCGGCGAAGCCGCTCGGCGGGTCCAGGTGGATGATCCGGCGCCCCAACGTCCGCATGATGCGCCAACCGCCGGACATGGTGCCGGCCGAGATCGCCGTCGCCGCCGCGATGATCACCCACACCGGCAGGGGGTCGTCGGCCGCCACATAGCCGCCCGTCAGGAGGGCCAGGAAGATCACGCCCATCGTCTTCTGAGCGTCCTGGAGCCCGTGGCCCAGGGCCATGGCGGCGGCGGAGATGGTCTGCGCCATCCGGAAGCCCCGGTTGACGGGGCGGGGGTGGGCACGCCGGAAGGCCCACAGCAGCACGAGCATCACCAGGCTCGCCAGCGCGAACGCCACGATGGGCGAGACGATCATCGGGATGACGACCTTGTCGAGCACCGTCCTCCAGTTGACGACCGTTCCGGACGCAACCGCCGCGCCGGCGAGCCCGCCGATGAGGGCATGCGACGACGACGACGGGAGCCCGAAATACCACGTGACGAGGTTCCAGGCGATCGCCCCGAGCAGGCCCGCCATGACGATCACGAGGCCATGGCTGCCGCCCGGTGGGGAGATCGTGTCGCTCACCGTGTGGGCGACCTTCTGGCCGAGGAAGGCGCCGATGAAGTTCATGATCGCGGCCATGACGAGGGCGACCCGCGGGGTCAGCGCGCGAGTCGAGATCGAGGTGGCGATCGCGTTGGCTGCGTCGTGGAAGCCGTTGGTGTAGTCGAACGCGAGGGCGACCACGACCACCGCGACGATGATCGCGAGCTCCATGGGGTCAGGACTCCTTGACCGCGATCTGCTCCACGGTGTTGGCCACGGCTTCCATGCCGTCGATGGCCTTCTCCAGGCACTCCACGATGTCCTTGAGCTTCAGCACCTGCATCGCCTTGTAGTCGCCGCTGAAGAGCTTGGCGAGGATCCGACGGTAGTTCTTGTCGCCGGTGCGCTCCAGCCTGTTGACCTCGGCGATGTAGTCGTCGAGGTCCTTCATCGTGCGGAGCTTGGGCATCGCTTCGGCGGTCAGGTCGGCGCACAGCTGGATGACGGTCGCCTGCTTGCCGATCTCGGTCGGCAGCTCATGGACGTCATAGATGTGGATCATGTCCACGGCCTCGTCGAGGAGGTCCATGACGTCGTCCATCAGGTTGGCCAGGGTGTGGATGTCCTCGCGGTCGAACGGCGTCACGAAGGTGCTGTTCACGCGGTGGATGATCGCTCGGTTGGTCAGGTCGGCCGCGCGTTCGGCGTCGCGCATCCGGGAGACCACCTCGTCGCGCGCGGTGTCGTCGGTGGTGAACATCTCCGCCAGCAGACCGGCCCCCGTGACGAGGTGGCCGGCCGACTCGGTGAACAGGTCATAGAAGGTGCTGTCGACCGGTCGGAACTTGAACGCCACGAAAGACTCCTGGCTAGCCGGAAGTGGACGCCCTCATGCTAGGGGGTGAACGTGATCAGATCGGACCGAGGTCAGCCTCTGCGACGGCGCTGGCGCGTGATCAGTGTCTCCTGGAGATGACGGGTGCCCTGGTTGCGGATCCACTGGCCGTCGCTGTGCAGCTCCCAGGCCTTGGTCTCGGGCGAGTAGGCCATGTCGAGCAGCTCCGCGACGGCGGTCATGTTGACGCCGGCGGGCAGCTTGACCAGCACCTCGACGCGGCGGTCGAGGTTGCGGTGCATCATGTCCGACGAGCCGATCCACGCGACCGGT
>JAGQUE010000451.1 GCA_020438665.1 Nocardioidaceae bacterium
GCTCGACCGCGACGTGCTCGTGGCCGAACAGCGCGGTCAGCCGGTCCAGCTCCTCGGCGGCGTACGACGGGCCGCGCGCCAGCGCCTGCCGGACCGTGCCCTTGCGGCAGCCGGTGAGCACCAGCCAGTGCCCTCCTCGAGGACCACCCGCTCGCTCGGCCAGCTCGCCCAGGTCGTAGACGGGCTTGCCCTTCTCGTCGCCGCGCAGCTGGGCGTCGGTGATCGCGCCGGCCAGCCGGTGGTAGCCCTCGACCCCGCGCGCGAGCACCAGCAGGTGGCTGCCCTCGGGGTCGGGGACGCCGTTCTGCGGCTTGGTGAGGCCGAGCGACAGCTCGGCGCCGTAGATCGTGCCGATGCCCTGTCCCTGCTCGGCATGGAGCTGGGCGGTCTCGGCGAAGAGGGGCGCCCCGTAGAACCCGTCGTGGTCGGTGATCGCGAGCGCGTGCAGCCCGAGGCGCAGCGCCTCGAGCACCAGGTGGTCCGGCCCGCTGGCACCGTCGAGGAAGCTGAAGGAGGAGTGGCAGTGCAGCTCGGCGTACGGCGTGACCGCGCCGACCGGCCGCTCCACGTCGACCCGACGCGGTTTGCGCTTGCGCGTCGAGATCGGGGCCTCGGGGTCCTGCGGCGTGACGACCCGCCCGGAGAGACGTCTCTCCAGCTCGCCCCAGGACATCGTCGGGTTGTTCCAGCCCATCAGCCCGCCCTCCCCGTCCGGTGGCTAGTCATAGGCGGCTTCCGTCCACCACACGCCCGAGTCCCAGGTCATCAGCCAGGCCCGGCCGTCGACTCCGACGACCTGGAACCGAGCCACCCGACGGGGCACTCCCGTCGCTCGGGACTCCCACCACAGCTCCTCGACCGGCCACGGGCCGGCCCAGGCGCCGACCGGCTGCCAGCCGTCGCCCGGCGAGGGACGGAACCGGGCCGGCTCGCTGGTCACCCCGCCCCGCTCGTCGACGTCGACGGCGTGGCCGGCCGGGCCGACCATCTCGGCCGCCCACGGGGTGGCGAGCACGCGCGCCGGCGCGGGTGGCGGGATGCTGCCCGGCCACGGCGGACCCGTCGGCCGGAGGCCCGTGGGGCGCTCTCCCCACGGCACCAGCGCCTGCCGGTCGCGCGGTGCCCGGCCGCCCTGGAGGACCGGGCGGACGACGGCCTCGTGGCCGAGCATCCCCTGGACCCGGGCGATGCCGCGCTCGACCCGCTCGTCGGTCCCGCCCCACAGCCCGTCGGCGTGGACGGCGTCGGGGACGACGGTCACCGGCTCGAAGCGGACCCGGTCGACCGGCGCCCGCACGTCCCCTGCGCGGCCCGGCCCGTTCATGGCGCCTTGCAGCTGCCAGTGCAGACGGTCGACGAGGTCGGCGGCGGAGAACCAGCGCGGGTGCAGCCACACCCGCGAGGACGCCGGCTCGGCCTCGCCCTCGCAGCGCGCCTCGACCAGCACCTCGGTGCACACCAGGCCCTGACGGGCGAGGCCGGCGACGAACCGGTCGGCGGTCTGCCGGACGCTGAAGCTGATCGTCTCCGCGTTGTCCAGCGGCGGCTCGAAGTCGACGTGGCAGGAGAGCTCGGGCGGCGGGGTGCGGGTGGCCAGCGGGGCGGCGCCGGCACCGCCGACGACCCGGTGCACCCAGGCGACGTGGGCGCCGAACCGGTCCCGGACGTCGGTCGCCGAGAGGTCCGCGAGGTCGCCGAGGGTGCGCAGCCCGAGCCGCTTCATCAGGCTGACCGCGTCCCTGCCGGCGTCGGAGTCGTCGACCACGTCGACCGGCAGCGCGCGCAGGAACTGCGCCGACTCCCCCGGCGCCACGACATGACAGTCCTGCCGCTCGGCCCGGCGAGCGGCCTGCTCGGCGGTGAAGAGCTCGTCGGCGACACCGAACCGGCAGTCCCACACCCCGTGCGCGACCAGCCGCTCGGCGAGGATCGCTGCACCGGTCGCCTCACCGCCGTGGAAGCGCGCTGGAGCCGGCAGCGCCAGCAGGCCGGGCCGCAGCGGGGCGACCCCCGGCCGGATCTCCTCGACCGCGGCGAGCACCGGCTCGAACGCCCGGGCGTCGCGGTCGGGGTTGACCCCGTGCACCTGCAGCTCGGGGCAGCGCGACTGGGCGTCCCGGCGGCGCATCCCGCGGCGTACGCCGGCTGCCCGGGCTGCGGCGTTGCAGGCACAGACGATGTTGGCGCTGAACACCGCGGCGGGCAGGTGGGTCGGCAGCCCCTCGTCGGCCAGGGCGGCGACGACCGGCCAGTCGGGGCACCAGACGGCCATGATCCTCATGGATGCGACCTCAACTGGCCACCTCGACCTCCGCGACGGCGGCGACGGGGTCTGCCCGGCGGTAGGTCTGGTCCGCGGCGGGGAACCACAGGGCTCCGCGACGCGGCGGAGCCGACCCGCGCCGGGCCTCGACGAGGAGCCGCCGCGCCCGGAGGTGGCCGTGCCCCTCCCCGATCCCGGACCACGCCGGCTCGCGCGTGGTCAGCCGCACCTCGGCCCGGGGCCAGTCCCCCGCGGACCTCTCCTGGGCGACGAGGGCGGCGGACCGCTTGCGCAGTCGGGCGCCCAGTCGCTCCGCCACCCGCTCGGGCACCCGTCCCTGCGTCCGGACCAGGACGACGGTCACGACGTCGGCGAGCGCGGCGGTGACCTCGAGCCACCGGTCACCGGGGTCGGGGACGAGCACGGTGCGGTCCAGGTCGACCCCGAGCACCCGGGCCGCCTCCACGCCGAAGTCGGGGATCCCGACCACCGCGCACCAGCCACCCGCGGCGGAGGGACCGGCGAGCAGCGCCAGCGCGAGGCTCGCGCTGTCGACGGCGTAGCTGCCGCCGGCACGCAGCTGGACCAGCCCGGCGAGGGCCGGGTGGGTCTCCAGCGGGAGGCGGGGCATGCCGTCCTGCATGCCCGCCATCCGGCTGCGCAGCTGCGCGATGGTGTCGGAGGTGCTGGCCACACCCCATCTTCGAACATCTGTTCGATCAGGTCAACAGCGGTTCGCTCCCGCTCCGACCTGTCGTGCGCACGTCACCCGTAGAGCGAGTCGATCAGCGCCT
>JAGQUE010000452.1 GCA_020438665.1 Nocardioidaceae bacterium
CAACCCCAAGGACCTGGAGCGGATGGCCCACGAGCTTATCAGCCTCGAACGTCGCATCGGCGACCTCGAGGACGAGGAGATCGAGGTCATGGAGCGACTCGAGGAAGCGCAGACGCGGCTGGACTCCCTGACCAGCCAGGCGGCCGCGACCGATCGCCGCCTCGCCGACCTCGCCGATGCGCGGGACACCAAGACCGCCGAGCTCGACGCCCAGGTGGGCGAGCTCGCGACGCGGCGCGGGCCGCTGGCCGCGGGCCTCCCGGCCGACCTCACCACGCTCTATGACCGGCTGCGGTCCACCAAGGCCGGCATCGGCGCCGCCGAGCTGCGTGCGCGTCAGTGCGGCGGCTGCCGACTGAGCCTCGACCCCGCCGAGCTCGCATCCATCAAGGCCGCCCCCGAGGACGACGTGATCCGCTGCGAGGAGTGCCAGCGGATCCTGGTCCGCACCGCCGAGTCGGGACTGTGACCCGGTGACCGAGATCCGGGCGGTCATCATCGAGGCCGACGGTGGCTCACGTGGCAACCCGGGCCCGGCGGCGTACGGCGCGGTGCTCAAGAACGCCGACACCGGAGAGGTGATCGCCGAGGACGGCACCACCATCGGTGAGGCCACCAACAACGTTGCTGAGTATTCCGGGCTCATCGCCGGGCTGCGCATGGCCGAGGAGTTCGCCCCAGGCGCCGACATCGAGGTGCGGATGGACTCCAAGCTCGTCGTCGAGCAGATGTCGGGCAACTGGAAGGTCAAGCACCCGTCGATGCGCCCGCTGGCCGTCGAGGCGAGCCGGCTGGCGCCGTTCGGCACGACCTATGTGTGGGTGCCGCGCGAACGCAACAAGCATGCCGACCGGCTGGCCAACGAGGCGCTCGACGGCAAGCGGCACGGCGTCACCGTCGGTGGCGAGCTCCCGAGCGAGCCGGTGGCCGCCGACGCTGCCGCATCGGTCGATCGGGTCGACCAGGCGGCACCCGCCGCGCCCGCCGGTCTCCGCGGCTGGTCACATCCGGGCGGCAAGCCCACCACGTTGATCCTGGTGCGCCATGGCGTGACCGCCCACACGGTCGAGAAGCGCTTCTCCGGAGGGCTGGCCAGCAGCAACCCGGGGCTCAGCGACGAGGGTCGTGCCCAGGTGCGGTCGACGGCCGAGTGGCTGGCTCCGATCGCCGATGACGTGGCGGCGATCGTCGCCTCCCCGGTGCAGCGCGCGTGGGAGTCGGGGGAGATCCTGGCCGAGCGGTTCGGGCTGCCGGCCGAGGCCGAGCCGGGCTTCGCCGAGATGGAGTTCGGGGTCTGGGACGGGCTCACGTTCGCCGAGGTCGCCGAGCGGCACGGGGCCGACCTCGATGCATGGCTGGGTTCCCTCGATGCGCCGCCGGGCGGTCACGGGGAGTCCTTCCGAGTGGTGGAGAAGCGTGTGCTCGAGGGGCTCCAGCGCGTGATCGACCGCTATGCCGGCCGGACGGTCGTCGTCGCGAGCCACGTCACGCCGATCAAGACCCTGGTCGCCCATGCGCTCGAGGCGCCGCTGCAGGCGGTCTATCGCATGGAGCTGGCCCCGGCGTCGGTCACGGTGATCACCTGGTTCACCGGCGGGTCCGACCTCACCGAGCCGATGGCGAGCCTGCGGCTGTTCAACGGCCGGCCCACCGACGACGTCTTCCAGGCCAGCCTCCGCTGAGCGGCCACCGACGGGCCCGAGATCGACGGCTCAGCCCGGGTCTCAGCCCGCGGCCGCCTCGAGGATGACGCGGGCCAGGTCGACGGGCCGCGTCAGCTGGGGCCAGTGGCCGGCGGGCAGGTCGACATAGCTGACCGAGCGGATGCTGGCGAGCTCGGCGAGCGACGGCTCGCCGCCCTCCACCCAGCCGCGGAGGTCGTCGGCGCGATATTCGGGGCAGACCATGGTGACCGGAACGTCGAGGCGACGTGTGTCGGTGAGCCGCACCGGCTCGGTGAGCACGCCCTCGGGCACCGGGATCGCCGCGGCATAGAAGGCGGCCAGCTGGTCGGGGGAGAAGTCGACGATGTTGGCCTCCTCGCCGACCTCCGCCCAGTCGGGCATGGGCACCTCGCCGTTGTCGACGGGCAGCCCGCTGAGCAGCGGCTCGCCGTCGCCTGCCGGGAACCCGCCGATGTGGACGACATGCGCGACCCGGCCGGGCCGCGCGTCCAGGGGCTGCATGGGCGATCCCACAGCCGGCCGAGTGACCGACGAGCAGCACCGGTTCAGCCGCCGAGTCGAGGGCGGTGACCACGGCGCCCACGTGGTCGGACAGCGTGATGCCGCTGCGGTCACTGTTGCGAGACTCCATGCCCGGGAGCGTGAGCGGGTGGCAGTGGTGGCCGGCCTCGGTCAGCACGGGGACGACCTCGTCCCAGGTCGAGCCGTTGAGCCAGAGGCCGGGGACCAGCACGATGTCCATCGCGGAGAGCTCCTCGTCTGCGTCGGTGGTAGGTCGCCCACCACGGTACGGACCATCCCGGATGGTCGACTTCCGGGTGTCCGGCCGATGGGCGCTGTGGGTCAGGCGATCTCGGTGACGATGACGTCGACGCGGGTGCCGTGGCGCTCCGCGCCCCCGAGCTCGACGTCCCACCCGAGCCCGGCGAGCACATCGGCCAGCTCGCCGGGCGTGCCCGGGTTGTCGCCCGCCACGAGCAGCGCCCGCACCAGCCGGCCCTTGGTCGCCTTGTTGAAGTGGCTGACGACCTTGCGCCTCCCGCCGCTCTCGTGGAGCACCCGGACGGTCGCCACCCGCCGGGCGAGCTCGCGGGGCGGTCGCCAGAACGCGGCGTAGGTCGTGGAGCGCAGGTCGAGCAGCAGCCCCGTCCCGAGCGCCTCGAGCACCGCTGGGCCGAGTGCGCCCCGCCAGACGCCGGCGACCGGGCCGACGCCGGGGAGACTGACGTCGCCGGACAGACGGTAGGACGGGATCCGGTCGGTGGGACGTACGACGCCGAAGAGCGAGGAGGTGATCGCCACCCGGGTGGATGCCCGGCGACGCGCCGCGGACGGCAGGGTGGCGAGACCGAGGTGGTCATAAAGGACGCCGGTATAGATCGCGTCGGCGCGCGCGGTGGGCGCCGTACGCAGCCCGGCGTTGCGCGCGACGAGATCGGCCTGGGTGGGGCCGAGACCGAGCGTCGCCGCGGCGCGGTCCGGCGCGGTGGCGCAGTGCTCGACCACGGCGTCGAGGATCCGTTCGCGGGCGCCCGTCAGGCCGGCGAAGCCCAAGCCGTCGAGGTCCAGCGCCGCGCCCCGCGAGGGGGCGGCCTTGCCTTCGCTCGGCGGCAGCAGGATCAGCACGGGCGTCAGGCTAGTGGCGTCCCAGCGGGTCGTCGCCAGCGGGGCGGCGACCGCCGCGTCGTTAGGGTGTGCCCATGCCGAGCAGCCGCGTGATGCGACTCCGCCGGGTCGCCGAGGACAGCGTCGACGCCACCTCACTGCGGGAGGGCATCGCGGCTATCCAGGCCGAACAGCAGGTCGCGCCGGCGTTCCCCTCCGACGTGGAGCAGGCCGCCGCCGCAGCGGCCGCAGCCCCGCGCCTGCCCGAGCTCGACCGCACCGACATCCCGCTGGTGACGATCGACCCGGAGGGCTCGATGGACCTCGACCAGGCGCTGCACATCGCCCGAGACGGCGACGGCTATCTGGTCCATTACGCGATCGCCGACGTGGCGGCGTTCGTGGCGCCCGGTGACCCGGTCGACCTCGAGGCGCGGCGCCGTGGGCAGACCTTCTATGGCGCAGACTCCAAGATCCCGCTCCATCCCAAGGTGCTCTCCGAGGACGCGGCGTCGCTGCTGCCCGACGTGGAGCGACCCGCGTTGCTGTGGACCCTCCGCGTCGACGCGGGCGGCGAGGGCACCGACATCCACGTCGAGCGGGCGCGGGTCCGGTCGCGGGCCAAGCTCGACTATGCCGGTGTCCAGCGCATGATCGACGACGGGACGGCCGACGAGCCGCTCCGCCTCCTGCGCGAGCTGGGGGAGAAGCGGCTCGCGCGCGAGGCCGCGCGGGGCGGCATCGACCTGCCCATGCCCGAGCAGGAGATCGACATCGACGGCCCGGAGTGGCGGCTGGAGTTCCGCTGCCTCATGCCCGTCGAACGGTGGAACGCCCAGATCTCGCTGCTGTGCGGCTTCGGCGCCGCCTCCCTCATGGTCTATGCCCGGGTCGGCCTGTTGCGGACGCTGCCGCCACCGGACCCGCGTGACGTGAAGCGCCTGCACCGCACCGCCAGAGCGCTCGGTATCGAGTGGCCCGCTGAGCAGCTCTATCCCGACTTCATCCGCTCCCTCGACCCACGCCTGCCCGCCCACGCCGCGATGGTGGTGGCATGTACGCGGCTCCTGCGGGGCAGCGGCTATGTCGCCTTCAACGGCGAGGTGCCGGCGCACCCTGAACACTCCGCGCTGTCGTCGGAATATGCCCACGTCACGGCACCGCTCCGCCGGCTGGTCGACCGCTTCACCGGCGAGGTCTGCGTCGCCTTGTGTGCCGGCGAGGACGTGCCGGCCTGGGTGATCGAGACGCTACCAACGCTGCCCGACATCATGCGTGAGTCCTCGCGCAAGGCGAGCTCCTATGAGCGTGCCATCGTCGACCTGGTCGAGGCCGGCGTGCTCCAGCACCGCGTGGGGGAGACCTTCGATGCCGCGGTGGTCGAGGTTGACGAGCCGGACGACCACAAGGGCGACATCACCATCCAGGAGCCCGCCATCGAGGCGCGGCTGCGCGCCGACGGCCCGCTGCCGCTCGGCTCCGACGTGCGCGTCCGCCTGGTCAGCGCCGACCTGGCCGCGCGCAGGGTCGAGTTCGCCCTGGCCTGAACGCCCGCCGTCATCGGGGGAAGTGGCGCCACGTCCCCTCGGAGACGACGTCGACCTCGTCGTCGACGACCCGGATAGCGGTCTGCTCGTCGATGGCGTAGCTCGGCACGTCCAGGTCGGCCGCCCAGCGCTCCGCGTCGGCCATCGTGTTGGTCGGGAACGCCTCGAGGTGGGGGAAGATCGAGAAGCCGACGACCCCGAGGGTGCGGTCGTCCGGGGCCGCTGCCCACTCGACGAAGTCGTCGCCGATACGCGGTGTCATCACCATGCTGCCGGCGCTGACCCCGACCCAGACCGTGTCGGCGAGCGACGGGAACAGGTCGACCAGCCCGGACTCCCGCAGCCAGTGGGCGAGGTAGGTCGCATCGCCGCCGTCGACCAGGAGCACGTCGGCCTCGCGCACCCACGGCACCCAACGATCGGCGCCGATCGTGGGCAGCGCCGTCAGCTCGAGCACGCCGAGGGAGGCCCACCCCTGGCCCGTGAAAGGCTCCCGGCCCGCACCGGCCGCGATGAGCCCCTGCACGGATCTCGGGCCGCACATCGGATGTCCCCACTGGGCCGTCGGGACGACCAGCGCGTGCGACTCCTCGACCGGCTTGCCCAGCAGCTCGACGAGCGCCGTCCGGATGCTCGGGTTGGTCACGCCGCCGGAGGTGAGCAGCAACTTCACAGGGTCTCCTCGTGCGTCGACGACAAGGCACCGAACCTAGTCACGCGGCCCGGTCGTCGCCAGCGCCTCCCGGCGTACGGCGCGTCCGGGCCGTCGGTGGCGTTGAGTGGTGTGGGCGACGCATCTGCGGCGTCACCCGCACCGGTTAGTGGGGCTCCGGGCATGCCGGCGGCCCCGCCGGGTGGGTGCTGGGCGGGGTCTCGGGGCGGTGGAGCTAGTCGGGGTGGCAGGCAGGGACGGCGCGGAGCCCGGGTGGGGTGACGTCGG
>JAGQUE010000453.1 GCA_020438665.1 Nocardioidaceae bacterium
TGGACACGTTGCCCGGCGGGCAGCAGGCCACCAGGATCATGCCCAGTGCGACGGACCCGCCCACGCCCAGCAGCAGCGTCAGCCCGAAGGTGATGGCCGGCAGGATCAGGAACTGGGCCGCCACCCCCACGGCGATGGCCTTGGGGCGCCGCGCCGCCCGCCGGAAGTCCTCGATGCTGGTGTCCAGCGCGATGCCGAAGAGGATGGCGGCGATGATGACGCGCAGCAGCATCCGAGAGCTCTCGTCGAAGGCGATCTTGATGTTGTCCACGCCGCCGGCCATGACCACCAGCGGGTGCAGCACGTCAGTCATGGCGTCTCTCCTGTCCGGTCTCCGGTCCCGCCGCCTGGCCCGCCCGGGCTCGTAGCCGGCGCGTCATCAGGCTGGTGTAGATCCTCGGGGCGTGGCGGCTCACCGTCCATGCCAGTCGCGCGGTGCGTCCGACGAGCACGACGTCACGACGGCCCTCGGCGGCCCCGACGATGGCCTCGGCCGCCTGCTCGGGGGTGATCTCGTCGCCGGTGGTCGTGCGGGCGTCGCGACCTCTCGGGTCCGCGACCCCCATGCCGCCCACGACAAAGGTGGGGTGGACGATCACCACGCGCACCCCCTGACCGGCGAGCTCGGGGCGCAGGGCAGTGAAGAGGCCGGTGACCGCGTGCTTGGCCGCGACGTACGCCGGCCGGCCGAGGACCGGGGCGAAGCCCGCCACCGATCCCACCAGCACGACACGGCCGCGGGCGCGACGCAGCGCCGGGAGCGCGGCCAGCAGGGGAGTGACGGCGGAGAAGTGGGTGCCGTCCATGACGCGGCGGTGGGTCGCGACGTCGTGGTCGTCGATGCCGCCGATCGCCGACAGCCCGGCGCAGAGGACCAGCAGGTCCAGGCGCTCCAGGTCCGCCAGGGCGTTCTCGACGGCGCCCGGGTCGGTGAGGTCGCAGGCCGTGGTGCGGGGCCCCGACGTCAGGTCGAGCCCGCGTACGTCGTACCCGCGGGCGAGCAGCAGGTCGACCACGTGGCTGCCGATCCGGCCCGCCGCTCCCGTCACCACGGCCACCCGCCCGGTCGTCCCGCCCGCCACGTCAGCCACGCTCCGCGCGGCCCTGGCGGAAGACCTCGTAGGTCTCCCGGGTGGTCTTGCTCGGCAGCCCGGGGAAGTCTCGGCGCAGCCGGGTGTTGTCGAGGACGGGGCGGTGCAGCAGGAACTCCACCTGCTCGGGGCCGTAGCGGCCCACTCCGAGACGCTTCATGGTCGCGAGCGCCGTGCGTACCACCGTGGCCGGCACGGTCACCACGCGAGCACCCTCCACGGCGGCGATGTCGCGCAGCGTCATCACCCCGTCGCCGGCGAGGTTGTAGACGCCCGTGCGGCGTCCGAGCACGCCCGCGACCACGATGTCGGCGACGTCGTTGTCCCAGATGAACGTGAACGGTCCGTCGGTCCCGGCCAGGGTCATCACGACCCGCCCGGTGAACAGCGCGGTGATCTGGTTGTCGGTGTCCGCTCCCAGGATCGTGCCCGGCCGGAGCACCAGCTGCCCGAGCTCCGGGTGCCGCCGGCGGGCCTGGGCCAGCAGCGCCTCGACGGCGGCCTTGTGCCGGGAGTAGGCGAA
>JAGQUE010000006.1:0-1387 GCA_020438665.1 Nocardioidaceae bacterium
ACGTGCTCGAGCGTGGGTCGGCCGTGGGTGATGGTGCCGGTCTTGTCGAGGACGACGGCGGTCAGCCGGCGCGCGGTCTCCAGCGCCCGGCCGTCGCTGATGAGGATGCCGAGCTCGGCGGCCTTGCCGGTGCCCACCATGACGGCCGTCGGCGTGGCCAGGCCCAGGGCGCAGGGGCAGGCGATGATGAGGACGGCCACCGTCGTACCGATGGCCAGGACCAGCCGGTCGGCGTCGGGGCCGAACGCCATCCAGCCGATGAAGGTCGCCAGGGCGGCGAGCAGGACCGCGGGCACGAACCAGGCGGACACCTGGTCGGCGAGGCGCTGCATGGGTGCCTGGGAGCCCTGGGCATCTTCGACGAGGCGGATGATCTGGGCGAGGGTGCTGTCGGCGCCGACGGCGTCGGCGCGGACGACGAGGGTGCCGGTGCGGTTCGCCGTGGCCCCGATGACCTGGTCGCCGGGCCGCTTGTCGACGGGGACGGACTCCCCGGTGAGCATCGACTCGTCGACGGCGGAGGAGCCCTCCACGACGGTCCCGTCGACGGGCACGTGGTCCCCGGGGCGGACCCGGACGAGGTCGCCGACGACGACCTGGTCGAGGGGTACGTCGACCTCGGTTCCGTCGCGCAGCACCCGGGCGGTGGTGGGCGCCAGTCCGACGAGGGACCGGATGGAGGCGGCCGTCCGCTTCTTGGCCTTGAGCTCGAGCCAGCGGCCCATGAGCACCAGCGCGACGACGATGAGCGCCGTCTCGAAGTAGAGGTGGATCGGCAGACCCCACGTCTGCGCCTGCGCCGGCCAGAGGGTGACGAAGGCGCTGTAGCCGAACGCGACGCCGGTCCCCAGCGCGACCAGGGTGTCCATGGTGGTGGCGCGGTGCTTCGCCGCGGCCCACGCCTGCCGGTAGATGTCGCCGCCCGCCCAGAGCTGGACACCGGTCGCGATCACCAGGATGAGCGGCATCAACCAGTCCATGGTGTCGATGTAGAGCGGCAGGTACATGACGCCCATCAGCGCCAGCCCGGTCGTCAGGGCGACCTGCCAGCGGCGCTTGAGGTGCGCGATCTCGACGTCGCGTCGGGCATCGAGCTCGTCGACCGGGTTCGGGGCAGCACCGGTCGACGCGGAGGACCCGGCCGGGTCCTCGCCGTACGTCGACGGGGCGGTGCGCGGCTCGGCCGTGTAGCCGGACTTGCCGACCGCCGCCGTCAGCGCCTCCAGGGAGGTGAAGGCGGGATCGAAGGAGACGGTCGCGGTCTCGTTCGCGAGGTTGACCGAGGCCGCGACCACACCCTCGACGCGGGTGAGCGTCTTCTCGACGCGCCGCACGCAGGACGCGCAGGTCATGCCGCCGATGGTGAGGCTGGTCTCGACGCGCTCGG
>JAGQUE010000006.1:1534-2813 GCA_020438665.1 Nocardioidaceae bacterium
ACCCGGCCGCTGGCCAGGTCGACGGTGACGTCGGTGACGTCGGCGATGGCGCCGACCTCCTCCTCGACGGCCGACACGCAGTGGCCGCAGGTCATGCCCGTCACCTGGAAGGTCTGCTGGAAGGTCTGCTGGGACATCGATCTCTCCTTGGGTTGATGGGGGTGTGGTGGTGGGTCCCAGCGTCGGGCGGGGACCCACCGGGTCGCTTCGGTGAAATCGCCGGGTCGGCGTCACCTGGTGACCGTCCGCGGTGTCTCAGGCGGAGACGTGCTGGTCCGACGTCGCCTCGGCCGGTGCCGGGGCCGGGGTGCGCAGCCACGTGGCCGCGACCACGGCCCCGACCACGGCGATCACCGCCGCGCCGACGAGGGCCGCCGAGTACCCGGCCGTGAGCCCGGCGAGGTCGGTGACGGGCCCGTCGCCGGTGAACGCCGCTGCGACCGCCGTCATCGCGGCCAGCCCGAGCGCGGACCCGATCTGGTAGTTGGTGTTGACGAGCCCGGCGGCCAGGCCGGCCTCCTCCGGGGCGGCGGAGGAGAGCGCCAGGCCGAGCGACGGGATGAACGCCATCGCCATGCCCGCGGCGGTCACCAGGGTGGCCGGCAGCACGTCGGCCCAGAAGGTGCCGTCGGACCGGATGAAGGACAGCCACGTCAGTCCGGCCGCGAGGGTGGTCAGGCCCGCCACGGTCAGCGCCTTGGGGCCGAACCGGGCGACCAGGCGCGGGGCGACCGCCACCATCCCGACCATGATCGTGATCGTCAGCGGCAGCAGGGCCGCGCCGCTGGCGAACGCACCGAGGCCGAGCACGTGCTGCAGGTAGAGGTTGACGAAGAAGAACATCGGGATCCAGGCCGCCCCCAGGAAGAACTGGGCGAGGTTCGCCGCCGGCAGGTTCGGGGCCCGGAGGATGCCGAGCCGGACGAGCGGGGCCTTGGCTCGGACCTGGAGGGCGACGAACAGGCCGACCAGCCCGAGGCCGACCACGCCCGCGACCACGGTGGACGTCGCGGTCCACCCGACTTGCGGTGCGCGGACGACGGCGAAGACCACGGACGCGAGCCCGAGGGTGACGATCGAGGCGCCCGCGACGTCGATCGAGCCGCGCCGCGCGGCGCCGGCGGGCATCACGGACGGCGCCAGCGCGACGACGACCACCGCGAGCGGGACGTTGACGAAGAACACCCACGGCCAGGACGCGAACTGGGTGAGGACGCCGCCCAGGAACACGCCCGCGGTGCCGCCGGCGGGCGCCGCAGCACCGTAGACGGCCAGCGCC
>JAGQUE010000006.1:2909-5826 GCA_020438665.1 Nocardioidaceae bacterium
CCAGCTCGACGGCGGGGCTGCCCGCGAACCCGGCCACCAGCGAGCCGACGGCCAGCACCACCCAGCCGGTCGTGAAGACGCGGCGGGCACCGAGCAGGTCCGACAGCCGACCACCGAGGAGCAGCAGCCCGCCGAACGCGACGACGTAGGCGTTGAAGACCCAGCTGAGCCCCTCCGGCGTGAAGCCGAGGTCCTGCTGGATCTCGGGGAGTGCGACCCCGATGATCGAGGTGTCCATGATGACCATGAACTGGGCCGCGGCGATCAGGCCGAGAGCGAGCCAACGCTTGCTCGATGCCGTGGCGGGCGAGGTGGAAGACATGGTGAGGCCTCTCTGGCTGGCGGTGCAGCCGGTGGGGTGTGGGTCCGCCGAGCGTCACAGCGGCCGCTGTCCGGCCCCTGTCGAGCCGCTGTTCAGCGGACCTCGGCGCGATAGGTCGTGCCGGCGAGGGCGGCGAGCACGTCCGCGACCGTCATCGAGCCGGCCAGCCGGACGGTCGAGCCCGCAGCGTCCGCGACCACCGTCTGCACCCCGGCGACGTCCCGCAACCGGGCGGTGACCTCCCGGACGCAGCTCCGGCACCTCATGCCGTCGACGTGCAGGGTGATCTGGGTCATCGTGGCTCGCTTCCGGACGGCTCTCGAACGGGCAGGACCACTGTCGGCCGCCCGGCTGTCCGGCTCCTGTCCACGCCAGCCGCCACCGCGTCCGGCCCCCGGGGACAGCGGCCGGACAGCGCAGCGCAAGGCGCCCGTCCGAGAGTCCTGACCACACCCCGGCACCACGAGCCGCGACGGAGAGGACGGCGGAACCATGAGCACCACGAGCACCCGGAGGATCCCCAGCACCCGCGTCCGGCCCCGGGCGGACGCCGTCCCTCACACCTGCTGGTGCGGCGCGGACGTCGACCAGGACCGCACCAGGTCGTGCCCGCGCTGCGGCAGGTCGAGCCGCGTGGGTACGCCGGTGGTCCTCTCGCTCCCGTTCGTCTGATCCAGCGCGTCAGTGGGGCGTCGGCGTCCCGTCGGCGGTGCTCGCCGCACCGGCCGCGCGGCGCTCGTGCGGCGGCATCGGCCGGACGAACCGCTCCCGGACCTCGGCGGCCTCGCCCGCCAGCCGGTCGCCCTCCTCCGGACGCCCCTGCGCCCGGGCCAGCCTGCCCAGCCCCTCCAGCGCGGCGGCGGTGACGCTCGGCTCGCCCAGCTCCCGACCGACGGTCAGGGCCGCGGCGAAGTGATCACCGGCGCCCGGGTCGGCGAGCGCCTCGGCACAGCGCCCCAGGCCGGCACGCGCGATGCCCACCCAGACCGGGGTTCCGAGCCGCTCGAACCCGGCGACCGCCTCGGCGTACCGGGGTCCGGCGGCGGACCAGTCACCCTCCACCTCGGCGAGCAGCCCGTAGCCGTACGTGGCGAGCGCCTCGCCCGCGCCGTCACCCACCTCCCGCGAGGCCTGCGCGGCGCGGTCGAACAGGTCCCGGGCGGTCGCCAGGTCGCCGACGTGGACCTTCGCGACGGCCAGGTCCGCATAGGCCCACTGCACGGTGTTCCACAGGCCGGCGGACGCGGCGACGTCGATGGCCTCCTCCAGGACGTGGGCGCCCTCCTCGAGCCTGCCGAACTGCCGCAGCCCCCAGCCGAAGTGGTAGAGCGTGGCCGAGAGGCCCCACAGGTCGTCGAGCTGGCGGAAGGAGGCCGCGGTCGCCGGACCGAGGCGGAGCGCGGTGGTGACGTCGCCGGCCTTCATCGCGGTCTCCAGGCGCACGAACCCGATGACCGCCCGGCCCCAGGCGTCGCCCTCGCGTGAGAACTCCTCGTCGGCCTCGTCCAGGAACGCGTCCGAGCGCTCGCGGGACGCCCCGGTCACGCCCTCGACCGCCACCAGCACCTTCGACAGGGCAGCGTGCCAGGGGTCGTCGAGCTCGGTGAAGACGGCCAGGCTCTCCTCCGCGGTCTGCGCGCAGTGCGGCTGCGGGTGCACCAGGCACCCCCGTGGTCGCTCGACGATCGACACCGCCTGCAGCGCCCTGGCCCGGGCCGGCGCCGAGCCGTCGCCCCGCTCCACCAACCGGCCGAGGACCTCGCGACCTTCGAGGTGGCGGCCCAGGTGCCAGAACATGCCGAGGGAGCCGGCGGTCACCAGGGCGGAGTCGATGTCGCCGCCGGGACGGGAGAGCCAGGCGATCGCTGCCCTGATGTTGGGCTGCTCGTCCCGCAGGAGACGCAGCGTCTCGCGCTGTGCGGAACCTCGCAGCTCGACCTCGGCCCGTTCCGCCACCGCGCGGAAGTAGCGTGCGTGGCGGTCCGCCACGGCGTCGGCCTCCCCGGAGCGGGCGAGCTGCTCGGCGGCGTACTCCCGCAGGGTCGCCAGCATCCGGTAGCGCGTGGTCCGTCCGCGCTCTACCCAGACCATCGACCGCTCGACCAGCCGGCCTACGGTGTCCAGCACGCTGCCGGACGAGAGCGCCTCGTCGGCCAGCACGGCCTCGGCGGCCGTCAGCGACCAGCCACCCCGGAAGACCGACAGGCGGTCGAACGCGCGGCGCTCGGCGTCGCTCAGGAGCGCGTAGCTCCACTCGACCGTCGCGCGCAGCGTCTGCTGCCGGGCCTCGGCCGTCCGGGCGCCGGAGGTCAGCAAGGAGAACGGCGCCGCGAGCCGGTCGGCGATCTCGCCGGGGGACATCGACGCCACCCGGGCGGCGGCCAGCTCGAGCGCCAGCGGGATGCCGTCGAGCACCCGGCTGATGTGGCCGACGGCCGCCAGGTCGTCCCGGTCGAAGACCAGCCCGGGCCGCACCGCACGGGCCCGCTCGGCGAACAGCTGGGCGGCCGGGTGTTCCAGGACGCGTTCGGGGGGCGTGTCCTCCGGCGGGGTCGCCAGCGGAGCCACCGTCGCCTGCACCTCGTCGGGCACCGC
>JAGQUE010000454.1 GCA_020438665.1 Nocardioidaceae bacterium
GCGCCCGTGGCCATCTCGAAGAGGACCACGGCCGCCGCATACCGCTCGGCGAGGGAGTCATAGCGCGGCCGCGGCTCGGCGCCGATGAACGGGTCGAGATAGGGAGGGGTGCCAGCCGCGGTCGCGGTCGCGGCCGCTCGGGTGAGGGAGAAGTCGAAGAGGACGAGGTGTTTGGTGCGGTCTCCGCGGCTCGTGCGCACGCCGAGGTTGGCGGGCTTGATGTCGCGGTGGTCGACGCCGGCCTTGTCGAGCGCGACGAGCGACTCGAGCAGGTCGGTGCCGTAGCGCTGCAGCAGGTCCAGGGAGAGCCGGTCCCGCTCGCGCAGGACCTCAGCGAGGGTCTGCGGGCCAGCAGACTCCAGCAGCAGACACTGCCGGCCGCCGACGGTGACCGGTCCCTCGAGCATCTTCACCAGGCGCGGGCTGGCGAGCCGCTGCAGCACCTGCGACTCGTCGGTGAGGCGGCGGGCGGCCTGGTCATCGAGGGCGACCTTGAGGACCCGCTTCTGGTCCTCGGCGTGGGCGTCGGCCACGAGGAGCCCGACCGCTGTCGAGCCCTGCCCGAGCCGACGGATGAGGGTGAACCGCTGTCCGAGGATGTCGCCGGGGCGGGCGTCGAGCGGGTCCAGGTCGGGCTCGGCGGACTGCTCCGGGGAGCGTTCGGCAGCGGATAGCTGCTCGAGGAAGGAGGCCAGGTCCGGGGTGCGGTCGCTCGGCGCCGGGCGGGTGGCGGACAACACGAGGGCGCGGAGGGTCTCGGACGCCTCGGGCAGGGATGGGCTGATGTCGAGGCCGCCCTGGGCGAGCAGCTTGTCCCGCAGCGCGACAGCGCTGGGCGCCGGGGCCTCGCCGGTGAGGATGTAGTAGGCCAGCGCCCCGACCCCGAAGACGTCGAGCCGGAACCGGTCGGTCGCGCTCGCCTGCCAAGTGCCCTCCGGCGCCCGGTATGCGCCGCTCTCCTCATCCTTGCCGCCGGCCGCGCCGATGGCACCAGAGGAGTGCAGGGAGGTGACGCCGTGGGCGGGCAGCCCGGTGGGTGCGTGCGTACCGGTGGCCAGGCCGGCGCTGTGCCAGTCGCCGACGAGGACCTTGACCGAGCCGTCACTGTGAGAGCGGACCCAGATCGCTGCCGGGGTGAGGTCACGGTGAGCCACCGCGCTGCCGTGCGCGTAGTGGACGGCCTCGGCGATCTGGCGGATGAGGCTCAGCTGGGTCTCGAACGAGAGGCCCTGCCGCTGCTCGGCGACCCACAGGTCGAGGCGTTGGAGGTGGTCATCGAGTGGGTAGACCAGGCCGGTGCCGAGGTCGGAGTCGACCATGTCCCGTGGCCGCAGCAGGCCGTCGTGGACAAGGCGGGTCATCGTCGTGAACTCGTGCTGGGCGAGGCGTTTGAGCTCACGGTTGGTCGCGTCGGAGGCACCCGGCGGTGGGACGCGGAACCGGATGCGGGCCTGCTGAGTTTGGTCGGCGTGGTGGTAGGCGCGCCAGTCCTGCCAGCCCTCACCCTCGCCGACGAGGGCCTCTTCGATGACCCACGAACCGGCCGTGCGTTCCCGGCGGGGGACCAGACCCATCCGCTCGATGAGGCGGGCGATGATCTGCTCCCGGTTGGCGCCGATGACCCGGTCCGGGCGAGGCGCCTCGAGGAGACGCTCGCTGATGCCTGGGAGGTTCGAGGTGTTCTCGGCTCCGTCGATGCCCAACAGGCCCATCGCGCCTTGCTCGGACATTTCGACGGTGAATCGTGGGTGGTGCAGGAACACCGCCTCTTGCACAAACGGCACCACCGAGCGCGCGTCGGGGATTTGTGTTCCGCGTTCGGCGGCCAGCGCATACAGCTCGTCGTTCAGTCTCGAGGCGAGGTACTGGGCCTTGCGGCGGGTCAGCTTGAGCGGGGAGTCCTCGGCGCGTTTGCCGTCGCGGCGCCACAGGTGCTCATCGCCGCGCAGGACGCCGGAGTAGTACTTCAGCTCGACCAGGTGCAGCCGGCCGCGGCCCAGGACCAGGAGGTCGACCTCGTGCCAGCGGCCCGAGCCGTC
>JAGQUE010000455.1 GCA_020438665.1 Nocardioidaceae bacterium
TCAGGCTACGGTCTGGGCCAACAACTGAGTGGGCCCGGCGCTGGTGGAACAGCCCGGGCCCTGGACAACACCTACTAGGAGGTGCTGACGATGACGGACGTTATCCCGTCCCTTCGCTCGTACTTGGAGAGCGGAGGTCTGCTCACCGGCTACATCGGCGAGGAGGTGTTCGACACCCTCGCCGACTGCCACGCAGGTCGCTTCGACCTGCCGTCGGTCCGCCAGGAACGCTTCGAGCGGCTCACGTCGATGTTCGCCCGTATCGAGGGCCGTGATCCGGTGGCGATGCCTCAGGAGCTCGTGTGGACCACCGAGCTGATCGAGGCACACCCCGACGTCGACCTCGACCGGATGATCCTGGGCGCCGTGCCCGACGAACTGGCCGAGACGTTCGCTGTCGAGGTCGACTGCCGGCGCCGGCCGTTCCCGCTCGAGGTCGAGGAGTCGGCCGACCACGTGGGCGAGTGCGACAACTGCGGCAACTACATCTTCGGCAAGGCGCTGGTGGTGACGTGGCGCAAGGAGTGGGTCCGTCTCGATCGGGACCTCCTGTACTGCCCGGCGTGCATCACGACCGCCGCCGCTGCGCTGACCGGGGAGGTGGCGTGATGGCCGAGCCGACCGTGTTCCAGCGGCGGGTCGAGCTGTTTATCTCGCACCGCCTCGACGACGGCATGGCAGCCAGCTCCGCCAAGGGACTGCGCTTGCGGCTCCGGGCGCTCGAGGACGCCCACGACGGCCGACCGTTGGCGGACCTCGACGAGGTGACCGAGGAGCGGTTCCTGGCCCGCTACAAGACGCCCGCGACCCGGAAGCGGGCGATGGTCGACGCTCGCCGGTGGAGTCGGTGGCTGCGCGACCGTGGCGAGCTTGCCCGACCCCTGTTCCCGAGGACCGACAGGACTGCGCTGCCGGTGAACCCGGGCGATGTCGAGCTGATCGAGGAGCACCTGGCTGAGATGCGGTTCACGAACCGGCGGCCGGCGACGATCTACCAGCGGCGCCGAGCGCTGTTCCGGCTGTCGTTCCATCTCGACCCTGCGTCGCTGCTCACGGCGACGACGGCGCAGATCTCCGGGTTCCTCGACAGCGACGGCTCGTCACCGGAGTACCGGGCGACGCAGCTGGCTCACGTCCGCCAGTTCTACAAGTGGGCGCAGCGTCACGGGCACATCGCCGTCGAGCCGTCGGCGAGCATCCCACGACCGCGTGTCACGCGCCGGCTGCCTCGGCCGATCCCTGATGCCGACCTCGCGGTGGCGTTCGACAACGCCCCCGACCGCATCCGACCGTGGCTGTACCTCGCCGCCTACGCCGGGCTCCGCGCAGCGGAGATCGCCCAGCTGCGCGTCGAGGACGTGAACACGGCCGAGCTGCTGATCATCGTGCGGGAATCGAAGGGTGGTGGCATGTCGTCGGTGCCGATGCACCCGGACCTCGCCGCCGTGCTCGACGCTGCCTGCGGTGGCCGCTCGAGCGGGTGGCTGTTCACCCGAGGCGACGGCGGCCCGGGACCGAACTCGCCGTGGCGGGTATCCCAGGTCGCGAACGAGTACCTACACAGCCAGGGCATCTCCTCCACGCTGCACGCCCTACGGCACTGGTTCGGCACCAACGCCTACCGGGCATCCGGCCGGGACCTCCGCGTGACCCAGGAGCTACTCCGTCACGCCACGCCGATCAGCTCGGCGATCTACACCTACATCGACCCGGCCGAGGGACGGGCCGCCGTGGACCGGCTGCCCGTCGTGGGAGGTGCGTTCTGATGGCGTCGATCGTGAAGCGTGAGACGACCCAGGGCGTCCGCTACGACGTCCGCTACCGGGACCCAGCCGGCAAGGTGCGTACCAAGACGTTCCGCCGCTCCGAGGACGCCCGGAAGTTCTCCAACACGACCGAGGCCGACAAGGTGCGCGGCACGTGGCTCGACCCCAACAAGGGCCGCCTCACGTTCGCCGAGTGGTGGGACCTGTGGTGGCCGACGACGGTGAACCTGCGGCCCACCTCCCGGGCGCGAGACGAGTCGATCGCCCGCACCCATCTCGAACCCGAGTTCGGCGACTACCCGCTCGCCGCGATCGATCACACGATGGTCACGGCGTGGGTAGCCAAGCTGACAGCGTCAGGTCTGGCCCCGGCGACGGTGCAGAAGGCGCAGCAGGTGCTCGCCAAGTGCCTCGACGCAGCGGTCGACTCCGGCCGCATCGGGAACAACCCCTGCGACCGGGTGAAGCTCCCGCGCATCGAGCGGCGCGAGATGGAGTTCCTCACACCGGCCCAGGTGGCGACGCTCGCCGACTGCATCGACGAGCGGTACCGAGCGCTGGTGCTCGTCGGCGCGTACTGCGGGCTCCGCTTCGGCGAGATGGCCGGGCTCAAGCCCGCCCGCGTGGACCTGTTGCACCGTCGCATCGAGGTGGCCGAGATCCTCACCGAAGTGAAGGGCCACCACCACATCGGCCCGCCGAAGACACGGGCCGGTCACCGCTCCGTGCCGGTCCCGACGTTCGTGGCCGCTGCGCTCGAGGCGCACCTGGCCGAGCACACGGTCGGCGACTACCTGTTCACCAGTCCGGAGGGCGGGCCTCTGAGGGCGTCGCTGTTCCGCCGTCGGGTGTGGCAGCCGGCGTGCGTGAAGGCGGGCGTGGGCGAGTACCTGAGCGACGAGAAGGCGCTGCGGGACCGCAAGTACCGGGGCCTGAGGATCCACGACCTCCGGCACACCGCGGTTGCGCTCTGGATCGCTGCCGGAGCCAGCCCGAAGGAGGTCGCCGATCGAGCTGGGCACAGCTCGGTGGTGACGGTGCTGGACCGCTACGGCCACCTGCTGCCCGGTCACGAGGAGGGCGTGAACGATGCGCTCGACGCGATGGCAGCCGATGCCGTGGCGGTGTCCTCGGCTCCGGTCCGCGCGATGGACGCGCGATGAGCCGGTCTACCTGACGGCTCAACTTGGCCCCGAACGCGACGAGACCCCTGCAATTGCAGGGGTCTCACTGTGTGGGCGTACACGGACTTGAACCGTGGACCTCTTCCGTGTCG
>JAGQUE010000732.1 GCA_020438665.1 Nocardioidaceae bacterium
ATTGTGACCACTGTCACGGCCATCGACAGCGACGTGCCTGGTCAGGCCTTGACGTATTCGATTACTGGCGGTGCAGATGCTTCGAAGTTTTCGATCAACAGCACAACCGGGGCGTTAACATTTGTTTCAGTCCCTGATTTTGAAAGTCCGACAGACGCTAATCTCGACAACGTCTACCTCGTGACGGTCCTGGTCAGCGATGGATTCGGCGGCAGCGATTCGCAAATCCTCAGCGTTCATGTAACTGACGTGAATGAGTTTGCTGTCTCTCCCGTGACTGATGTGAACGGCACGCCAAACAGCGTTGCTGAGAATTCGGCGAATGGTACACTGGTCGGCATCACGGCATCGGCCAGCGACACCGACGCGACAACAAACGCTGTGACTTACACACTGGATATCGATGCCGGTGGCCGGTTTGCGATCAACAGTACGACTGGAGTCGTGACGGTCAATGGATTGCTCGACTACGAAGCGGCGACAAGTCACAGCATTACCGTGCGAGCGACAAGCGCGGATGGTTCCTTCTCGACGCAGACCTTCAACATTTTCGTGATGGACGTCAATGAAACCAGTATCACGCCGCTGAGCGATACAGATGCAACCGTGGATTACGTTCTCGAGAACGCAGCCAGCGGAGTCACCGTTGGCATTACCGCGTTTGCGGATGATACGGACGGTAGTGACGTCGTCACGTATACGCTCGATAATTCTGCGGGCGGTCGATTTGCTGTGGACAGTGTGACCGGCGTTGTCACGGTGGCTGGAACCATCGATCGTGAAGCGGCCGGTTCGTACGACATCGTGGTTCGAGCAACCTCAACAGACACCTCGTTCACCACGATGGTATTTACGATCGTCATTGGTGACGTTAACGAGTTCAGTGCAACGCCGATTGTTGACAACGACGCGGCCGCCAACGCGGTGAATGAAAACGTCGCGATTGGCAATGCGGTTGGTATTACAGCGTTCAGTCAGGATCAGGATGCGACAACCAACGCCATCACCTACAGTCTGAACAACAACGCTGGTGGACTCTTCGCCATCGACGCCGCAACGGGAGTTGTCACAACAGCCGCCGCAATCAATTACGAAGCCGTCGGTGCCAGCCAACTCATCACTGTTCGAGCAACCAGCGCCGATGGAAGTACAACGACGCGGGATTATACGATCACAATCAACGATGTGAATGAATTCGCCGTATCAGGGATCACAGACAACAACGCTGCAGTGAACGCAGTGGCGGAAAACTCTGCGATTGGCACAGCGGTCGGAATCACCGCGCTGGCAACCGATGCCGACGGAACGGCCAGCGTCAGTTATTCGCTGGATGACACTGCGGGCGGACGGTTCGCGATCAACGCGACCACCGGCGTAGTGACTGTCGCGGGTGCAATCGATCGCGAAGCTGCGGCCACTTACAATATCACCGTTCGAGCGACCTCGACAGATACTTCATTCTCACTGCAGACGTACACGATCACCGTGACGGATGTCAATGAATTTGCCGTTTCTGCAATCACCGACACGAACGCGGCCGCCAACGCTGTAGCTGAAAACGCGACAAACGGTTCGCTGGTCGGTTACACGGCGTCTGCGTTCGACGCCGATGCGACAAATAACGCTGTCACTTATTCCCTCGTCGATAGCGCCGGAGGACGGTTTGCGATCGACAGCCTGACGGGAACTGTTACGGTCGCCAATGGAACATTGCTCGATCGCGAAGCCGCGGCCGCGCATACGATCATCGTGCGAGCCGACAGCAGTGACGGATCGTTTTCAACGACCTCCGTCGATATCAGCCTGATCGATGTCAATGAATTTGCGATTTCGTCTCCAGCTGACATCAACGCAACAGCCAATATCGTTGCGGAGCTGTCGCTGCAGGGAACACTCACAGGCATTACAGTTCGAGCCACTGACGCGGATGCTACAACCAACGCCGTCACGTATTCGCTGGATGACAGTGCTGGCGGACGATTTCAGATTGACACCAACACCGGCGTCGTCAGCGTTGGCGCCACCATGCTGGATTACGAAACAGCATTGTCGTATGCCATCACCGCCCGCGCGACAAGTGCAGATGGATCGACTGCAACGTTGACGGTGACGGTGAATCTCACGGATGTTAATGAATACGCCATCACAGGCATATCGGATCTAAACGCAGCGGCGAACGCCGTTCCTGAGAACGCCGCGACCGGGTCACTCGTCGGCATTACGGCTCATGCCAGCGACGCCGACAGTACGGCACTCATTACCTACTCGCTGACCGTTAATGCTGGTGGGCGATTTACGATTGATGCAACAACCGGCGTGGTCACTGTTGCCGATGGAACGCTGCTGGATCGTGAAGTCGCCGCATCGTACGACATCATTGTGCAGGCCCGTTCGACGGATGGATCTACGAGTTCACAGGCCTACACGATTAGTCTGCTCGATGTGAACGAATTCTCCATCAGCCCGATCACGGATATTGATGCCAACGCGAACATCGTCGCCGAACTTTCACTTCAGGGCACGCACACAGGAATCACCGTGTCAGCCTTTGACGCAGACGCTACAACCAATGTCGTGACGTATGCTCTCGACGACAATGCCGGCGGTCGATTCATGATTGATACGGTCACCGGCATCATCACGGTCGGCGCGACACCACTCGACTATGAAACGGCCACGAGTCACACAATAGTGGCGCGGGCCACCAGCAGTGACGGTACGACAGCAACGCGTGTATTCGTAATCAATGTATCGGATGTCTATGAAAACAGAATGCCGACTGCTTACGCTGATCAGTTGACCGGCCTGCAGTTATCGTCGCTGAATATTTCTCCCGCGACGCTCCTGGCCAACGATGTGGATCCGGACGGCGATGTACTCAGCATCATGCTTGCTTCCGGCCCGATGCATGGTGCAGTCACCGCTCATCCGGACGGTTCCTGGACATACACGCCAACGAGCGTCTACTTCGGCACCGATTCATTCACCTACGTTGTCAGCGACGGCGATCTGATAAGTCTGCCTGTTACTGTGACGATTAATGTCGTGCAGACAGTTTCCGTGATGAATAGTGGCGGGAGCGGAAGTAGTGGCCTAACTGGATCGTCGAGTAGTTCAGGGGCCGGAACAACCGCCGGAACCGGGACCCAGAGCGGCGGAACCGCGGGTGGTACCGCCGCAAATGCATCGACTAGTGGATCGACCGGCTCGACTGGTTCGTCGGGCAGCAGCGGTACCTCAACACCTGGTAACTCGAGCAGTCCGGCTGTTAACACTAACGCTGGCATGACGATCAGTACGACCGGAGTTTTGGCGACTCCTGGCGACGAAAAAGGCATCACCGCTGTCATGATCGACGCAGGAACATCAATCACAGATAAGCCGTTGATCGGGGCAAAACAGAACGCATCCCTTGTGGCAGGCACACCCGCGTCCGGGGCCGGCAGCACCGCTGCGTCTCGAATTCGCAGCGATGTGAAAAGCACCTTCGTCAGAAATACAGGGAGCCTGTGGGACGGGATGACAATAGCGACTGCACCGGTTGATGCAGTTGTGCCACGTGATTTCTTCGTGATCGACAGGCCACAGGAGTCTGTCACGCAGCGGGAAACTGTGTTGACAACGGAAGTTATTGACAAAGTTGTGGTGGGAAGCACGGCAGTTGTCTCCACTTCGTTGTCAGTGGGCTATGTTATCTGGATCCTCCGTGGAGGTTCACTTTTGACAGCATTCGTTTCGGCAATGCCGGCCTGGCAGGCTTTCGACCCGCTGCCAATCCTGCAATCGTTCGAAAAGGAAGAACTGGAAGAA
>JAGQUE010000456.1 GCA_020438665.1 Nocardioidaceae bacterium
GCATGCCGGGCAGGTGGGCGGCCCCACCGGCGCCGGCGATGATCACCGACAACCCGCGGCCGGCGGCCTCCTTGCCATAGGCGAGCATCTCGTCGGGCATCCGGTGGGCCGAGA
Organism: Nocardioidaceae bacterium; assembly: GCA_020438665.1. The sequence goes on from JAGQUE010000456.1 coordinate 115, forward strand.
CGACGTCGGCCTCGAAGACCACCCCGAACTCCTCGAGCGCGGTGGCGGCCTCCTTGAGGACCGGCCAGTCCGAGTCGGAGCCCATCACGATGCCGACGCGGGGCGCCCCGGCGGCCCCGGAGGGACGAGCCTGCTCACTCACTGTGGTCTCCCAACTCACCGGCGAACCACGCGGCGGCGTGGCGTGCGCGTTCCAGACACTCGGCCAGGTCCTCACCATAGGCGTTGACGTGGCCGACCTTGCGGCCCGGACGCAGGTCCTTGCCATAGAGGTGCACGCGCAGCCCCGGGTCGCGGGCGAGCGCGTGGGGATAGCCGTTCCAGAGCGGGCCGGCGTCGTGGGGCCCGCCGAGGATGTTGACCATGACCGTCCAGGTCTCCCGGAGCCGCGGCGACCCGAGTGGCAGGTCGAGGACGGCGCGCAGGTGGTTCTCGAACTGCGAGGTCTCGGCACCGTCCTGGGTCCAGTGGCCGGTGTTGTGCGGGCGCATCGCGAGCTCGTTGACCAGGATCCGCCCGTCGGTGGTCTCGAAGAGCTCGACCGCGAGGATCCCGGTGACGTCGAGCGCCCCCGCGACGGTCAGCGCGATCTGTTGTGCCTGCCCGGCCAGCTCGGGGTCGAGGTCGGGTGCGGGAGCGATCACCTCGCGGCAGATCCCGTCGACCTGGAGCGTCTCGACGACCGGGTAGGACGCCGCCTGGCCGGTCGGCGAGCGTGCCACGAGCGCCGACAGCTCCCGCCGGAAGTCGACGAGCTCCTCGGCGAGCAGGCGTACGCCGGCCGCCGTCGCCGTGGCGAACGGCTCGGCGCACTCCGCCTCGGTCGTCACCACCCAGACGCCCTTGCCGTCATAGCCGCCGCGGGTCGTCTTGAGAACGCACGGGAAGCCGAACGCCACCACCTGCTCGGGCGACGACACCACTGCGTTGCGCGGGCACGGCACACCCAGCTCGGCGAGGCGGGCCCGCATCACGGCCTTGTCCTGGGCGTGCACCAGCGCCTCGGGCCCCGGGCGTACGGCGTGCCCCGCGTCGTGGAGGGCGTGGAGGTGCTCGGTGGGGACGTGCTCGTGGTCGAAGGTGACCACGGCGCAGCCGTCGGTGACTGTCAGCAGCGTGTCGAGGTCGCGGTAGTCGCCGACTTGGTGGTCGGGGATGACCTGGGCGGCGGATACGCCCTCGGCCTCGGCGAGCAGGCGCAGTGGCAGGCCCAGCGCGTTGGCGGGCTCGGCCATCATCCTGGCCAGCTGGCCGCCGCCGATGACGGCGAGTGTCGGGGCGTGCGGGGAGGCGGGCGACGTCACGAGCCAGAAGCCTAGGTCCACGCCCTAGGGCCCTGCGAAAGCGTCGCGGATGTCAGACCGCGGAGCGCTCCTCTTCGGCGTCCGGCTCGAAGCGCAGACCCCGACCGCGGACGGTGGTGATGAGGGTGGGGTTGCGGGTGTCGTCGCCGAGCTTGCGGCGGACCCAGCCCAGGTGGACGTCGATCGTCTTGGAGGAGGTCCAGAAGTTGGTGTTCCACACCTCACGCATCAGCTGGTCGCGGCTGACGACCTGGCCGGCGCGTGAGATCAGCGCCTCCACCAGGTCGAACTCCTTGCGGGACAAAATGACCTCGCGGTCGCCGCGCCAGACACGGCGGCTGGCCGGGTCGACCCGGACGTCCTGAGCTGAGTACACGCAGACACCGTAGGAAAACGGCGCGGACCGCGTGGCGGAATGACGAAAAATGGCCCGATGGGACCACGAGCCCAGGACGGTAAGGCGATCCTCAGCAGATCGGCCCTCAGGAGATGGATCGGGCGGCCAGCGGCTCGACGAGGCCGAACCCCCGGATCGGCCGGGCCGGCAGTCGACGCACCTGATAGGTGTCGGTGGGCAGCTGCTCGGCCGTCGCCTCGTCGATGATGACCCGGTTGCGCCGGGCCACCGCCGTGAGCCGGGCGGCCAGGTTGACCGGGGGCCCGAAGACGTCGCCGAGCCGCATCACGACCGACCCCGAGGCGAGCCCGACGCGGACGTCGGGGAGCCGCACGTCGCGGCCGACGACCTCGATGATCGCCTCGGCGATGTCGAAGGCCTTGGCCGGGTTGCCGTGGACGAAGAGGACCGAGTCGCCGATGCTCTTGACGACGCGGCCGCCACGGGCGGTCACGATGTCGGCGCAGCGGGACTCGAAGACCTCGACGAGGTCGCCGATCCGGCCCTCGTCGAGCTGGTTGGACAGGGCGGTGAAGGCGACCATGTCGGCGAAGCCGACGGTCACCTCGACGGTGCCGAGGTCCTCCTCGTTGGCGCCGAGGGCCTCGATCCGCGCCGCCGCGGCAGCCAGGTGGCGCCGCCAGACATAGATCAGCATGTCCTCGAAGGCCGGGTTGACCTCCTCGACGAGGTGTACGGCCGTCGCCATCCGGCTGCCCGAGGCCTGGTCGCCGGCCTCGATGTGGTCGATGACGTCGACGAGGGTCCCGACTTCCCAGTCCGACAGCCGCGCCATCGTCTGGCCGACCGCACGGGTGAGGTTGAGCACGGCGTCGAAGTCGAGCAGCCCCGTCTCCACCAGCGACATCACCCGGCGCACGGCCTGGACGTCGGCGTCGGTGAACGCCGGCGCCCCCTCGCGTTCGGGGAAGCCGAGGGCGCGCCAGAGCCGGCGGGCCTGGGGGACGGTGACGCCCGACGCGTCCGCGACCTCACCGGCGGTGAGGTGGGGCGACGCCTGGAGGATCGCCCGCTCCAGCTCCTCGCTGGTGGGGCGCTCCTCGCGGTCAGGTTCCGTCATGGGACCCCGAGCGCGTGTCGCGGTCGTGGAGCAGCTCGTTGAGGCGGCGCTGGGCCTCCTCGACGTCGGGGATGTCGTGCAGCAGGACGCGGCCGTTGGTGCTCGCGTCGCTGACGATGAGGGTGCCGCAGCCGAGCATCCGGTCGATCAGGTCGCGCTCATAGGCGACGTCACTGATCCGGGTGAGCGGGATGTCGTGGCCGCGCCGGGTGATGATGCCCGTGCGGGTGATCAGCCGGCGGTCGGTCATGGTGTAGGTCGACGTCATCCACTCCAGGAACGGCTTGGCGCCGAACCAGAGGGCGAGCAGGGTCGCGATGCCCCACAGCCCCCAGCTGAACGTGCCGCCGACGAACGTCTTGTCCGCCAGGACGGCCAGCGCGAGGATCACCAGCAGGAGCAGGGCGGGGATGATCAGCGCCTTGGAGTGCGTGCGTGTGCTGAGGACGAGCTGCTCGCCCTCGTTGAGGATCTTGGGGTTGATGGCCACGGCTGGATCCTCTCACTGTTCGGCCGTGCGCAGGTGGACAACGTCACCGGCGTTCATCGTCAGGTCGCCGCGCTCGGTGGCGACGACAAGGCCACCGGACTCGGCGATGTCGCGGGTGGTGCCGGTCGTCGTCGTCCCGTCGGGCAGCTCCACGCGCACCCGGCGGCCGGGCACGGTCGCACACAGGTCGACGTACGCCGCCCGCAGCGCGGCCGGGTCCGCGAGCCACCCGGTGTAGGTCTCGCCCAGAGTGCGCAGCAGCGCCGCGAGCAGCGCCGTGCGATCGACGTCGAGCCCGGCGAGGACCAGCGACGTGGCGGCCTCGACGGGCAGCTCCGCGGCGGTCGTGGACACGTTGATGCCGATGCCGGCGACCGCGGCCGAGCCGTCGGCGGAGTCGACCCGCTCGACGAGGATCCCGCAGACCTTGCGGCCCTCGAGCAGCACGTCGTTGGGCCACTTCAGCTCCGCGGCCGCGCCTACCGTGCGGAGCGTGCGGGCGACCGAGACACCGACGAGGAGCGGCAGCCACGGCCACCGCGCCGGCGCGACATCGGGCCGAAGCACCACCGACAGGGTCAGCGCGGCGCGGTCGGGGGTCTCCCAGGTGCGGTCCAGGCGCCCGCGACCGGCCGTCTGGTGCTCCGCGGTGATCACGAGACCCTCGGCGGCCCCGCCCTGGGCACGCGCGGCGGCGAGCGCGTTGGTCGAGGGCGCCGCCGCCACGACCTCCACGTCGTAGGAGACGCGGCCTCCGGTCAGTCCGTGCAGGGACGTCGTGTCCAGGGGCGGGCGTGGTGGGGCGGCATCGGTCATGGGCACTAGATTGGCCTAGCGATTCCAAGGAGGCCACCACGTGACTGCCCAGACTTCCCAGGGTTCCGGCGAGGAGACGACCGTCCCGCCGACGTTCGACATCCACACCACGGCCGGCAAGCTGGCCGAGAAGGAGTACAAGCTCGCCGAGGCCGTCCGCGTCGCGGACGAGAAGGCCCGCGAGAAGCAGCACAAGAAGGGCCGCAAGTCCGCGCGTGAGCGCATCGAGATGCTGTTCGACGAGGGCACCTTCGTCGAGATGGACGAGCTCGCCCGGCACCGCTCGACCAACTTCGGCCTCCAGAAGCGGCGCCCCTACGGCGACGGCGTCATCACCGGCTTCGGCAGCATCGACGGCCGCCAGGTCTGCGTGTTCAGCCAGGACTTCTCGATCTTCGGCGGCTCCCTCGGCGAGGTCTATGGCGAGAAGATCTGCAAGGTGATGGATCTGGCCATCAAGACCGGCTGTCCCATCATCGGCATCAACGAGGGCGCCGGCGCGCGCATCCAGGAGGGCGTCGTC
>JAGQUE010000457.1 GCA_020438665.1 Nocardioidaceae bacterium
GCACCCGCAAGGAGACGATCAAGGCGACCTACACCGCCGCCGAGGCACAGACCCGCATCAACGAGGCCATGTCCGGCATCGGCGACGAGCTCGGCGACGTCGGCCAGGCGATCCAGCGGGCCGAGGACAAGACCGCCCAGATGCAGGCCCGGGCCGGCGCCATCGACGAGCTGATCGCCTCCGGGGCGCTCGACGACGCGTCCGCCATCAACGCCGGCGACGACATCACGCGCGAGCTCGAGGCACTGAGCTCCCAGTCCGACGTGGAGTCCGAGCTGGCTCGGCTCAAGGCCAAGACCGCCCCCGTGGCGATCGAGTCTCCCGTCGATGGCGGCGACATCATCAAGGCCGAGCCCCAGACGGTCGAGGCCCCCGAGGAGCAGTCATGATCATCCGGATCCTCGGCGAGGGCCAGTTCGACCTCGCCGACGACGCGGTGGCCACGCTCAACGAGCTCGACGCCGCGCTGGAGGCCGCGGTCGACGCGGGTGACGAGGCGGGGTTCGCGTCGTCACTCGCCGCGCTCCTCGACGCCGTACGCAGCCATGGTGCGCCGCACGCCGCCGACTCCCTCGACGAGTCCGACGTCATCCTGCCCCCCGCCGACGCCTCGATCAGCGAGGTGCAGGAGATGCTGGCCGACGACGGTCTCATCCCGGGCTGAGCGATGGCCCGCAGCCGCTACATCAAGGACACCGGGCTGACGGCCCGGATGACCTCGGTCATGTTCCTGCTCGGCGGCCTGTTCGTCGCGCTGGTCGTGACGCTGATGTACGTCCTGCCCTACCAGTACGCGCCGATCATCGGCGTCGTCGGCATCGGGATCGCCTGGTTCCAGTGGTACATGTCCGACACGCTGGCCATGAAGGCGATGCGGGCCCGAGAGGTCACCCCCGAGCAGGCCCCCGAGCTCCACGCGATGATCGACCGGCTCTGCGCCATGGCCGACATGCCCAAGCCGCGGGTCGGCATCGCCGACCTCGACCTGCCCAACGCCTTCGCCACCGGCCGCTCGCCCAACCGATCGGTGGTCTGTGTGACCACCGGGATCCTGCGCCGCCTCGACGCCGAGGAGCTCGAGGGGGTGCTGGCCCACGAGCTGTCCCACGTGGCCCATCGCGACGTGCTGGTGATGACCATCGCGTCCACGGCCGGGATCATCGCGGGCATGTTGACCCGCGGCGCCCGCTGGGGAGCGCTCTTCGGCGGCGGCCGACGCAACAACAGCAGCAGCGCGCTTCCGGCCTATCTGGTCATCCTGCTGGTGTCGCTGCTGGTCTATGCGATCAGCTTCTTCCTGACTCGGCTGCTCTCGCGCTACCGCGAGCTGAGTGCCGACCGCGCCGGCGCCTATCTCACGATGAAGCCGGCTGCCCTGGCGTCGGCCCTCCAGAAGATCACCGGCGAGATCAACCAGATCCCCGACAAGGACCTGCGCGCCTCCAACGCCATGAACGCCTTCTTCATCGCCCCTGCGATCAAGGGGGTGTCGCTGCGGACGCTCACCTCGACCCACCCGTCGCTGGAGCAGCGCCTCGAGCAGCTCGCCAAGATCCAGGCCGAGCTCGGCCGACCGATGGCCTGAGCCCCGTGGGTCTGTGGGAGACGCTGACCGGCCGGAGCCGCGTCAAGGGGCCCAACCTCGACGCCTTGTTCGGCATCCCCAGCGCCGCGATCACACTCGAGTCGGCGGCCGGGTTCACTGCCACCGGGGTGGGGTCGGTCTGCTTCCGGGCGGCTGCCGGGGCAGCGTTCGCCCAGGTGCAGGCCGACGTGGTGGCGCTGATCAAGGCCGACGCCGACGCGCCGGACGTCGCGGTCACCACCGACGACTTCGGCTTCACCTGGCTCACGGTCCACGACGACCCGGGAGACCTGTCAGGACTCTGCACCGACCTCCACGCCGTCAACACGGCCCTGGAGGCCCAGGGGTTCGGCGGTGGGCTGCTGTGCACCCTGGTGCCGTTCCAGGACGCGTCGGGCCGCCGGTTCGGGCTCGTCTATCTCTACAAGCAGGGCACGTTCTATGCCTTCGCGCCCCAGCCGGGTGCGGCCGCCCAGAAGCGGGACAACCTGCTCGAGATCTCCGTGCGTGACCAGCTCACCGGCGAGCTCCCCATGGAGCAGGACCTCACCCGCTGGCTCGCCGTCTGGGGCGCCCCCGGCCTCTGACTCCTCGTCGAGTCGTCACATCCTGCGACGCCTCGACGCACCACGGGGGCTGGTCAGTCGCGGTGGGACTTGCCGGGGAGGTCGAGCATCCGCTGGAGGGCGGCCTTGGCCCAGTGCTCGGTGTCGGCGTCGACCTCGATCTGGTTGACCACCACGCCATCGACGAGCGACTCCAGCGCCCACACCAGGTGGGGGAGGTCGATGCGGTTCATCGTCGAGCAATAGCAGACATTGCGGTCGAGGAAGGCGATGTGCTTGTCGGGGTGCGCGTCGGCGAGGCGCTTGACCAGGTTGAGCTCGGTGCCGACCGCCCACGACGTCCCGGGCGCCGCCGCCTCGATCGTCTTGATGATGAACTCGGTGGAGCCGATGAGGTCGGCCTTGAGGACGACGTCGTGGGTGCACTCCGGGTGGACGACGATCGTGATGTCGGGGTGCGCCGCCCGCAGCTCGTCGATGACGTCGGCGGAGAACCGGCCGTGGACCGAGCAATGGCCCTTCCACAAGATCACCCGTGCCGCCCGGAGCTGGTCGAGGGTGAGGCCGCCGTGAGGCTGCAGCGGGTCCCAGACGACGCAGTCGTCGAGGGAGAACCCGAGCTTGAGGACGGCGGTGTTGCGGCCGAGGTGCTGGTCGGGCAGGAACA
>JAGQUE010000458.1 GCA_020438665.1 Nocardioidaceae bacterium
GCCACCTTGATCGAGGTGGGCCGGCTGGCCGAGTCCGGCCTCGACCACTTCAACGAGGACGGCAGCACCGTCGAGATGATCGGCGCCGAGCACTCCCCCGGCGTCGAGACGACGACCGGCTCGCTCGCCCAGGCGCTCAGCCAGGCCGGCGGCATGGCGCTGGCGCGCAAGCGCCGCGGCGACACCGGTGACGTGTGGGTGATGATGTCCGACGGTGAGTTCCAGGAGGGCCAGACCTGGGAGGCCGTCGAGGCCCTCGCCCGGTTCGGCCTCGACAACGTCCGCGTCATCGTCGACGTCAACGGCCAGCAGTGCGACGGGGTCCTCGAGCCCGTCGCCACCCAGGCGTCGCTCGCCGCTCGCCTCGAGGCGTTCGGTGCCAGCGCCGTCCAGGTGGACGGCCACGACCTCGACGCGCTCGACGAGGCGATGACACGCCGCACCGGCCGGCCCCACGTGGTCGTCGCCATGACCAACCCCGTCCAGGGGCTGCCCCTGCTCGCCGAGCGCGCGCCCAGCCTCCACTACCTGCGGTTCTCCTCCGCCGACGAACGCGCGCGCTACGAGGCGGCGTACGCCGAGGTCGCGCCGCTGTGGAGCCGTGCTGCAGCCGAAGGGATGGTGCGCTGACATGGAGATCGTCGTTCGCCCCCACGTCGACAACTTCGTCGCGTGGAGCAAGGACAAGCCCGAGGTCGTCGTGATGACCGCCGACCTGACCAACAGCTGCGAGGTCGGCCCGTGGGCGGCCACCTATCCCGACCGGTTCTTCTCGATGAAGATGGCCGAGCAGAACATGATGGGCTTCGCCGCCGGGCTGGCCCGCGAGGGGCTCCAGCCGTGGATCCACACGTTCGCGGTCTTCATCTATCGGCGTCCCTATGACCAGCTCGCCATGTCGATCGCCTATCCCAACCTGCCGGTGCGGTTCGTCGGGTTCCTGCCCGGTATCACCACCCCGGGCGGCGTGACCCACCAGGCGATCGAGGACGTCGCGATCATGCGGGCAACCCCCAACATGACGATCCTCGAGACCGCCGACGCGACCGAGGTCGAGAGCGTCCTCGACGTGGCCCATGCCGTCGACGGCCCCGTCTATATCCGCATGCTGCGCGGCGAGGTGCCGCGGCTGTTCCCGCGCGAGGAGCCGATGGCGCTCGACCGGGTGCGGATCCTGCGCGAGGGCGACGACGTCACCGTCTTCAGCTCCGGCATCACCACCGAGGAGACGCTGCGGGCCACGGAGCCGCTGGCCGCCGCGGGCGTCGAGGTCACCCACGTCCACGTGTCGACCCACAAGCCCTTCCGCGACCCGCTGATCCTCGAGTCGATCCGCCGGGCCCGCCACGGCGTCATCACCCTGGAGAACCACTCGGTCGTCGGCGGACTGGGGTCGGCCGTCGCCGAGGTGATGGCCGAGAACGGCGTCGGCACCCGGCTGCTGCGGCTCGGGCTCCGTGACACCTATGCCCACGGCGCCAGCAAGTCCTACCTGATGAAGCACTACGGGCTCGACGCCGCCGCGCTGGTCCGCGGGGTCGAGGACCTGCTCGGGCGCTCGACCGGCATCAGCGACGTCGACCTGGAGACCTCGCGCGTCGAGGCGGTCCACAGCCTGGCCAAGGCGGAGGCACTGTGATGGG
>JAGQUE010000459.1 GCA_020438665.1 Nocardioidaceae bacterium
TTGGTCATGTGATAGATGCTGCCCGGGTTGGCGGGGTAGAGGATCTCCTGGTCGACCAGGCCCTCGGGGGTCTCCACCTTGACCTGCAGGTAGCCCTCGGGGATCTTCATGCCGGCGGTGCCATAGCCATAGACACCCATCGTGCCGAGGTGGGCGATGTGGATGTCCAGGCCGCTCTCGACCACCGCGGCGAGCACGTTGTTGGTGGCGTTGAGGTTGTTGGTCACGGTGTAGCGCTTGTGCTGGCTGCTCTTCATCGAATAGGGAGCGGCCCGCTGCTCGGCGAAGTGGACGATGCCGGTGGGCTCCCACTCCTTGATGAGGTCGAGCAGCCGCTGGTAGTTGACGGCCACGTCGAAGTTGTGGAACGCGATGTCCTTGCCTGACACCTCCTTCCACGCGGCGAGGCGCTCGCCCATGTAGCGGATCGGGGTCAGCGAGGAGACCTCCAGCTCGATGTCGATCTCGCGTCGCGACAGGTTGTCGACGATGGCGACCTCGTGTCCCTGGGCGGACAGGTGGAGTGCCGTGGGCCAGCCACAGAAGCCGTCGCCGCCCAGAATGAGTACCCGCATGGTCTTCCCTTCGTACTGCGTGGTGTCCTGCTCGACCGCCACGCGCGGCTGAGCTGTCGTGATGTCGTGGTCGCCGGTCGTTCCGGTCGCTGGGGTGTCCTGTCCGTCGGTGTCGGCCTCGACGGACTTGCTGCGCACCATCCGCCCGGTGGTCGGGTCGAGGTGGATGCCGCACTCCTTGGCGGTGTCCATCTCCCACCACCACCTGCCGGCTCGGGCGTCCTCGCCGGGCGAGACCGCGCGGGTGCACGGGGCGCAGCCGATGCTGGTGTAGCCGCGATCATAGAGCTTGTTGTAGGGAACCCGGTGATCGCGGATGTAGGCCCAGACCTGCTCGGTGGACCACTCGAGCATCGGGTTGAACTTGTCGATGCGGTGGACGTCGTCCCAGACGTGCTCGGTGAGGTCCTGGCGCATCGCCGACTGCTGGCGGCGCAGGCCGGTGAGCCAGGCGCGCTTGCCGGCGAGGGCCCGTCGCAGTGGTTGCACCTTGCGGACGTCGCAGCACCCGTGACGCAGCTCGACCGCGTCATAGAAGCCGTTCTGACCGTGCTGGGCGGTCCAGCTCGACACCTGCTCGGCGTCGGGGTTGACCATCGTGATCACGGGGCCGTAGCGGCGCCGGACGCTGTGGGCGAGGGCGTGGGTCTCCTCGGGCAGCCGTCCGGTGTCGATGCTGATGACCTGGATGTCGAGCTCGTGCTTCGCGATGAGGTCGGTCATCACCATGCTCTCGGGTCCGAAGGCGTTGGCGAGCACGGCCGGCCGGTAGTCGTCGGCGATCCTCCGAAGGAGGTCCAGCGTGCCCTCGAGCACATCGCCGTAGTCCACCCGCCGGCTCCTTGTCCTGGGGCTGTCCGACCTGTCGGTCGAGGTTAACACCGGGCCTTCGCGGGACCCGGAATCCTCAGGCCGTTGTCGGCTGGGCGTGATGGGCTGGCCGCTATGGGCTGGCCGTTATGGGCTGGCCGTTATGGGCTGGGCTTGGACGCGACCAGCTGCCAGAAGATGCCGATCCGCCGATAGGGCTCGCGATCGAACAGCGCCAGCTCCAGGCGCTCCAGGTCGCGATAGAACGTCGGGTCGGCCTTGGCCGCGTCGTCGACCAGCAGATCGTTCGCGATGCGGCCACCATAGTCGCCCACCACGGTCAGCCCGAGGTCGGCGAGGCGGGCCGCGACCTCGCCGGCGGTGACCCTGCGACCCGCATGCTGGAAGGTGACGCTCTCCCAGGACTCGGCGTCGAGCTCGGCGAGCGCCCGGTCGGGACCCTGCCGGGTGAGCGTCTGGAGGACCCGCCCGACGGGGTTGGGGGCCGTCACCGACAGGATCCCACCGGCGGTGGTGGCTGCCGCCAGCCTGCTCAGGTCGTCGGCGCCTGCCGGGCGGTAGTGCAGCACGAAGTGGCACAGCACGACGTCGAACGTCCCGGCCGGCAGATCGTCCAGGGAGCCCACCCGAGCCGTGAAGGCCGCGGCGCCGGCGCTCTCCGCACGTCGTCGTGCCTCTGCCACCATGGCGTCCGCGGGGTCGACCATGGTGACCTCGTGCCCGGCGAGCGCCAGCGGCAGTGAGTCGCGGCCGTCCCCGCCGCCGACATCGAGGACGCGCAGCGGCCGCGGTCGTGAGGGCAGGTGCCGTGACAGCGCTTCGGCGACCACGGCATAGCGCAGCCGCGACCACGGGCTGTCGGCGTACGCCCGCCAGGACGTCAGCCGCTCCCCGAACGCGTCACCCTCACCGGCCATGGAGCGATCATCGCCCACCGGCGGACTCAGTCCCCACCCAGGACGCGACCGAGCGGCAGCGCCCGGGTGGTCGCCAGCGGCAGCGTCGGGTCGTCATAGACCACGACGCTGAGATGCTCGCGGCGCAGGGGCACGAAGCATGACGAGGCCGCCAGCCGGGCTCGCAGGTCCTCGAGCGACCGTGCGACGACGTCGGCGTCGGCGGCCGGGTCGAGCTCAGCGATGACCATGTGGGCGTCGGGGTCGGGGAGCGGGTAGCGGTGCTGGACCCCGAACTCACCGAGCCTGGTGCGCCAGCGGTCGAGCATGGTGGTCGCGGTGCCGTCCTGGTCGACCGGCCAGCCCACGAGCACGACCTGCCCTCGGTCGACGCCCAGCGTCCGTCGGTGCAGGCGGAGGCCCCGGCTGCTGAACGGCCCGTCCTCGTCGCGGTAGCCGCCGAAGCGGATGTCGGCATCGTCGGTGTCGACGAACGACTGGAGCTCGCGGCAGAACCCGTGGAGGTCGGCGGGAACGCGGTCCGCCAGGTCCGGCGGCAGGTCGCCGGAGCCCAGCCACGGCGCCAGCAGGTCGAGCCCGATCACGGTCGTGTGGGTGGTCGCGACCACCCGGGGCCGGACGGCGTCGCCGAGCAGCTCGGTGAGACCGGCCTGGACACCCGCCACATAGTCGTCGAGCCCCGGTGGCGCGGTGGCGCCGTAGTAGGCGACGACCGCCGCGGTCGTCGCGGTGTCCGGGTCGCCGGTCTGCCCCACGGCCTCGACGCTAGCGCAGGCTCGTCCAATCAGCCTGGCGGGAGCACTACCGTCCACATCACGGCCTTGCCGGACGACACCCCCGCGACGGCGGCCTGGGGTGGCACTCCGCCGACGGACCAGTCACCGCTGTCGGCGGACAGGCTGGTGAGCATGCCGCCCGACGACCCGGTCGTGGTGACTCGGCTCGTGAGCCCACTCGGGACGGTCCAGCCGTGGGCCGTGGAGGTCTTGTCGGCCCAGTAACGCAGCACCACCGAGCCGGCCGATGCGACGGTGCTGGCCGGAGCCGTATGAGTGGCGCTGGTGCCCGTCTCGGCGGCCGAGGCGAAGGCGCTCACGGCGCCCGCGTCATAGGCCAGCAGGGTGAGGCTGGTCTTGGACAGCGCGTCCAGCGTCACCCGCACCGTGCTGCCGGCAGAGTTCCCCGTCGCGGTGGTGGTGAGCAGCCAGGAGCGCACACCGGTGCCGTCGGAGACAGTGCCGAGCTGGGTCCAGCCTGCCGGGGGAGTGATCGTGGCTGCGCGGTTGGTGGTGATGATGAGGAGCAGCCGGTCGCCTGCCTGGACCGCGGCCGGCGTGCCCACCGAGACCACCGCGGCGTTGACGTCGGTCGACGCTGCCGCCCGGAAGGTCGCCGCGGCCGCCGGCGGCTGGTCGGTGACCGTGACGGAAGCCGTGGTGGAGTTGGTCGCCGCGTCGTCGTCGGTGACCGTGAGCGTCACGTGATAGGTGCCTGGCGCGGCGAAGGTGTGCCCGGCCACCGCGTCGGTGGAGGTCTCGGTGTCGCCGAAGTCCCAGGCGAAGGACGTCACGGTGCCGTCGGGGTCAACGGACCCGCTGCCGTCGAAGGTGCAGACCAACAGCTCGCAGTCGATGGCGGCCGAGGCGTGCGGGGCCTGGTTGGGTGGGGGGCCCGAGTCGCCGACGAGGATCACGCTGTAGCCCTGGCCGCCGCCGGCCGCCTTGGTGGCGTCGGAGATGCCGGGGACGACGACGGCGCTGGTCCGGTTGGTCGTCGTCCCGTCGCCCAGCTGCCCGGTGGCGTTGTAGCCCCACGCGCGCACCGTGCCGTCCGCGAGGACGGCGACACCGTGGTCGCGACCGGACCCGATGGAGACCGCGTCCGTCACGTTGCGGACCAGGACCGGTCGGGTGCGCATCGCCGTCGTTCCGTCACCGAGCTCGGCGCGATAGTTGCGGCCCCACGACGACACCTGGCCGTCGGTGCGCAGCGCATAGGAGTGGTGGGCCCCGGCGATGACCTCGACGATCCCCGTGGTGACCTGCACAGGGCTGGTCCTGTTGACCCTGGTCCCGTCCCCGACCTGGCCGTAGGCGTTGGCGCCCCAGGCCCAGACACTGCCGTCGGAACGCAGCGCCAGCCCGTGGTCGCGCCCTCCTGCGATGCCGGTCACGTCGGTCAGGCTGCCCACCCGCACCGGGCTGAGCCGGCGGGTGGTGGTGCCGTCGCCGAGCTGTCCCTCAGCGTTGCGGCCCCAGCCCACCACGGTGCCGTCGGCGCGCACGGCATAGCTCATGTTGCGGCCGGCTGCGATGGCGACGGCATCGGTGAGGCCGACGACGCGGACGGGGGAACGCCGGCGGGTGGTGGTCCCGTCGCCGAGCTGGCCGTCGGTGTTGAGGCCCCACGTCCAGACCGAGCCGTCTCCCGCGAGGGCCAGGGAGTGGTCATGGCCCGTCTCGACCGCCACGATGCCGCTGAGGGACGTGACCCGCGTGGGGACCGACACGTTGGCGGTGGTGCCGAGACCGAGCTGGCCCGAGACGTTGGATCCCCACACCCACACCGTGCCGTCGCTGCGCAGGGTGATGACGTGCTCCCGGCCACCGTGGAGGTCGATGACGTCGCCGAGCCCCCCGATCACCGCCGCCGGCGTACGGCGCGCGGTCGTCGTGCCGTCGCCCAGCTGGCCGAAGCCGTTGTCACCCCACGTCCACGGCGTCCCCGGCGGGGACGCCGCCTCGGCCGGGCCGGGCACGGCCGTGACGACCGCGAACCCGCCCAGGATCAACAGTGCGGGCATGATCCGCCCGGCCAGGTTGCGCAGAGTCCCCATGGCTGCCCCACCCCTTGGTCGCGAAGCGACCTCCCCATGCGCCGCCCAGGGCAGGCGGCGGTGCCCTCAGGGTATGCCGTCCGGGGCTGGAGCGGGAGGGGCGAGCGGCAGGATCACCCACCTTCGCCCGTAACGGCTCATTGGTGTTCGGCGCCGAGCGTGTTCGCCGGTGGCTCTGCCACGCGTCGCCGCAGTGACCTCCTGTCGGGTCTGTGGCAACGGTCACGAGAAGGAGATCACGGGCCATTTCCCTGGGGTCGCCGGCCGCGCTGCCGATGTCTGCTCCGCGAGTTCTCTCGGGACGAAGGGCCATCCGCGCCATGTTCAATCTGCTCAGCAACGGCAACCCCTGGGCCAAGGCGGTCGCCCAGACGCTCGTACTCACGAGCGCAGCCGGCTTCTGGCTCGCCTGGTCGATGGCCGTCTTCAACGGGCGCATGCACTGATGCGGAGCCGGGACACCGCAGTGGTCTAGGGCGCGGTAACACTTTGTGCCCGCCGGACGCTGAGGGAGTACGCGCCGAACTGCACCATCTCGGGGTTGATCCGCTACGAGGGACACGGCACGGACCTGTCCCTCGTAGCGGACCGGCAGTTCCTCCGGCCGTCATCGCTCCCGTGGCAGCTCCGCCCTGGGCACCCCGTCCGTGAGGCGAGCCGGTGCCGAGGAAGGCGGTCGGCCCCGCGGTCGCCGCTGCAGTGCCCAACGACGACGAAGGGCCCTTCGGTGGAACCGAAGGGCCCTTCTCGGGTGGTACGCCATCAGGGACTCGAA
>JAGQUE010000460.1:0-179 GCA_020438665.1 Nocardioidaceae bacterium
GCGCCGACCACATCACCTACATGGCCCACGCGGCCGCGGCCCGGATCGCTGCCCCGCAGTGGTCCAAGGAGGACATGTTCGTCATCTGACGGACATGTCGGAGAAAGGATCGACGCATGACTGCAGTGGACAACCCGGCGGCGGCCTCGGCCGAGTCGGTGGACCTGTTCGTCTCCCCG
>JAGQUE010000460.1:254-6687 GCA_020438665.1 Nocardioidaceae bacterium
TGTTCCGCGGCTTCGAGATCATCCTCAAGGGCAAGGACCCGCAGGCGGGCCTGATCGTCACGCCGCGCATCTGCGGCATCTGTGGCGGCTCCCACCTCTACAAGGCGTGCTATGCGCTTGACACCGCGTGGAACACCCACGTGCCCCCCAACGCCACGCTCATCCGCAACATCGCGCAGGCCTGCGAGACGTTGCAGTCCATCCCGCGCTACTTCTATGCGCTGTTCGCCATCGACCTGGTCAACAAGAACTACGCCGGGTCGCCGATGTATGACGAGGCGGTCCGCCGCTTCGCTCCCTATGTCGGCACCGCCTACCAGAAGGGTGTGGTGCTCTCGATCAAGCCGATCGAGGTCTATGCCATCTTCGGTGGCCAGTGGCCGCACTCGTCGTTCATGGTCCCCGGCGGCGTGATGAGCGCCCCCAACCTGTCCGACATCACGCGGGCGACGGCGATCCTCAACCACTGGAAGGACAACTGGCTCGAGGCGGAGTGGCTCGGCTGCTCGGTCGACCGCTGGCTGGAGAACAAGACCTGGGAGGACGTGCTGGCCTGGGTCGACGAGAACGAGTCGCAGCGCAACTCCGACCTCGGCTTCTTCATCCGCTACGCCCTCGAGATCGGCCTGGACAAGTACGGCGCCGGCTGCGGCAACTTCATCGCGCCCGGCACCTATCTCGACCCCAACCTCTATGAGAACCCGACGGTCGACGGCCGCCAGGACGCCCTCATCGGGCGGGGCGGGGTCTATGCCGACGGGCAGTACCTCCCCTACGACCAGATGCGGGTCTCCGAGGACGTCACCCACTCGTTCTACAACGGCTCCCGGCCGCTGCACCCCTGGGAGGGCGAGACCAGCCCGGTCGACCCGCGCAGCGGTCGCAAGGCCGGCAAGTACTCCTGGGCAAAGTCACCGCGCTACGACGTGCCCGACCTCGGCCGGCTGCCGCTCGAGGCGGGCCCGCTCGCCCGTCGCATGGCCGCGGCGGCTCCGGACGCCGCGGGACACCAGGACAGCGACCCGCTGTTCGCCGACATCATGGCCAAGCTCGGCCCGTCGGTGTTCGTGCGCCAGCTGGCCCGCGTCCACGAGGCTCCGAAGTACTTCACGTGGGTCATGGAGTGGCTCTCCCAGATCGACCTCAAGGGCTCGTTCTATACCAAGCCCGAAGAGCTCGAGTCCGGCAAGGGCTGGGGCGCCACGGAGGCGGCCCGCGGTGCGCTCCAGGACTGGATCGTCATCGAGAACGGCAAGATCGAGAACTACCAGGTCATCACCCCGACGGCCTGGAACATCGGTCCCCGTGACAGCGAGGGCACCCTCGGCCCGATCGAGCAGGCGCTCGTCGGGACGCCGATCATGGACATGGAGGACCCGGTCGAGCTCGGTCACGTGGCTCGGTCCTTCGACTCCTGCCTGGTCTGCACCGTCCACGCCTATGACGGCAAGACCGGCCGCGAGCTCAACCGGTTCGTGGTCAACGGGATGGTCTGAGGCTGCCGGTGACGGACGCCACGGGTCGCCCCACGGCCCCCTACCAGCTGCTCGACGACGGCTTCGCGCCGCCGGCGTGCGACGTCCTGGTGGTGGGGTGCGGCAACCTCCTGCGGGGGGATGACGCGGTGGGGCCGATCCTGGTGCGCACGCTGCACCAGCGTGGCGTCCCGGACGGCGTGCGACTCATCGACGGCGGCACCGCGGGCATGGACGTGGCGTTCATGATGCGCGGTGCCGCCCGAGTCGTGCTGGTCGACGCCGCCACCACCGGCGCCGAGCCCGGCACGCTCTATCGCATCCCGGCCGAGGAGCTCACCGAGCCGCCGCCGCTGTCGGGACTGCACTCCCACAACTTCCGCTGGGACCACGCGCTCTCGCTGGCGACCTGGCTGCTCGGGCCCGAGAAGCCCGAGGACATCACCGTCCTGCTCGTCGAGGCCGCGTCCTGCGAGCCGGGAGCGCCGCTCAGTGACCCCGTCCGGGACGCGATGGACCGGGTGGTCGACCTGGTCGAGCAGGAGTTCTGGCCGACGGCCGGGCCGGCCGCGACCCCGGGGCTCGACCGGGTGACCATCACCGAGGACGGCTACCTGCACCTCGACCACGGCCTGGCCCAGCGCCACTTCCCCGCCGACGTCCTCGTCGCCCGGCACACCCCGGCCGACGTGCTCGAGCTCGTCCCGCTCCAGGGTGTCGCCTTCGGCGGGCTGGTGCTACGCCAGCGCAACCCCGCGGGCGACCGGACCGTGCTCATCCACGAGGTGCTCGGCTTCGTCTCACGCCCCGGCACCTACGCTGCGACGTGGGACCCCGAGGACGGCTGCCTGCGCGTGGCGCTCGGGGAGGCTCCCCGCGAGGAGGCGACCGATGGCCGAGGACGTGCACACCGAGGTGGTCCAGGAGCGCGGCCAGTGGACGGTCTTCCTGCTGGTGGTGACGGAGGCGGGCGTGGAGCGACGCCGGCTGGAGACCTATCGCACGCAGCGGGCCGCGGAGCTGGCGGCCGACCTGATCCGTCGTACGACGGCGCGCCGACGCAACCCGGGAGGGTGACCTGATGACCGCCTCACTCGACAGCGCCGCAGCGACCGAGGCCCTCGCCGGGCCCCAGCCGCTGGGAGCGTTCGACCTGCCGGCCGGGATGCTGCTCGTCCCGACCCGCACACCCGAGGAGGACGCCGTCCGCCGTGACCTCCACGCCGGGCGGCTGCCGGCGACCTGGCCGGCGTCGCTCGAGGGTCACCGGCTGGCCCACCAGGGCGACCTGGTCGGTGCCGCCGCGGCGTTCACCGGTGACGACCCGGTCGACCGCTACAACCGCTGGGTTCTCGACGCCGACACCGCCACGGTCGACCAGGTGCGCGCCGGGCTGCCGCCCCACCTGCACCCGCTCGTCGACGTGGTCGCCTGGTCGGTCGGCGCCAGCGACGACCTGCCCGTGGAGGGTCCCGCGCTGCCCGACGAGGTCCGGGCCCTGGTGCTGGCGACCCGCGCCAGCGAGCTGATGTCGACCGGGCGCGACGGCGAGGCCCGCGGCCTGCTCCAGCAGTCGGCCACGATGGTCACGGCCACCAGCCCGGTGCTGGCCGCCGTGCTCCTCGGCAACGCCGCCGGGCTCGGCCGGGACCACGACGCCGACCTGAGCGCCGCCCGCGCCGACCTCGAGTCGGCGCTGGTCGACCTGGCCGACACCGACCTGCGCACGATGCGTGGCGAGCTGCTCAACCAGCTCGGGTCGATCGCCCACGAGGAGGCCGCCCGGGCAGGGCTGCCGCTGTCGGAGGCGATGGGTCGCTACTACGAGGCACTCGGCCTGGTCACCGAGCAGTCGGCGCCGTTCCTGTGGGCCAGCATCCAGCTCAACCTCGCCACCGCCCACCTGGCCACCCCGATGACGACGGCCAGCGACCAGCTCCGGCTCGGCGTGGCCACCCAGTCACTGCGGGCCTGCCGCCGGATCTTCACCGCCCACGACAACCCGGCCCAGTGGTCGACAGCGACCCTCAACCTCGCCAACGCGCTCGTCTATACCCCGTCGACCCACCAGGCCGACAACCTCGTCGAGGCCGTGGAGCTCTATGAGGAGATCCTCGAGTCCGGAGTGCGCGACCCCCGCAGCGTGGCCTATGCGCGGGTGCTCGCCAACCAGGGCAACGCCCTGGCCCACCTCGGTGCCCCCGACGCCGCCCAGGCCAAGCTCGCCGAGGCCCGGTTCATCTTCGAGGCCAACCTCGACCACGACGGCGCACTCGCCGTCCGCGAGGTCCTCGACGCGATCTCCCGCAGCCAGGTGGACGACCCCGATCAGGCGGCGTTCGAGGCCGACCTCGCCCGCCAGGTCGCCCAGATGTCGCAGGTGCCCGGTGCCGACGACCTCGGCCGCACCTCGGGCATGGGGGTGCGGGTCGAGCCCGCGACCCCGTCCGCGGTCCCGCCGCCCGACGCCCAGCGCCGCGCCAAGGTCACCATCCTGCGGCCCGGTGCCGACGACGAGCAGACCTCGTGACGGCCGCCGCCTCCGCGCCGGAGACCCCCGAGGCCGACCCGATCGAGGCACTGGCGGGCCGGCTCGACGCTGCCATGGCCCGGGTCGCCGACCTCGACGCCCCGGCCCGCGAGCTCGTCGACGAGCTGCTCGCCAGCCTCAACGACCTCCACAAGCAGGGCCTCACCTCGGTGGTCCGGGGGCTGCGCGACGACCCTCGCGGCAAGGAGCTCCTCTTCGACCTCGTCGACGACCCGGCCGTCCACATGGTTCTCGCGATGCACGGCATCATCCGGCCCGACCCGCTCACCCTGGCCCAGCGGGCGATCGCCCAGGTCCGCCCCGGCATCAACTCCCACGGCGGCGACGTCGAGCTCGTCGGGATCGACGGCACGGTCGCCCACGTCCGGCTCACCGGCGCGTGCCAGGGCTGCTCGATGGCCGCCGTCACGCTGCGCGACTCGGTCGAGGAGGCCCTGCTGCGCGGCGTCCCCGGCCTGACCGGCGTCGAGGTCGTGCCCAACGAGCCCACACCGACACTGATCCCCGTCTCCGAGATCCGGCGCCGCCCCGACGACGCCTCCGAGGCCGCCCAGCTCGCCGCGGCGGGATGGACCCGTGCCCTCGGGGTGGGCGACATCCCCGTCGGGTCGACGCGGTCGGTCCGCGCCGGCGAGGGCTCGCGCGCGCTCGACGTACTCCTGGTCAACGTCGGCGGCCAGGTCTCGGCCTATGAGAACGCCTGCGCCCACCAGGGCCTTCCGCTCGACGACGCCGAGCTCGACCCCGTGGCCGGCACGCTCACCTGCCCCTGGCACGGGTTCTGCTATGACGCGACGTCGGGTGAGTGCGTGACCATGCCGGGCGCCCAGCTGGCCACGCTCCCGGTCCGCCTGGCCGGCGGCGACGTGTGGGTCCGCGCCGATGGCTGAGCTCCGCGTGCGGGTCGTCACCGCGTCCGACGACGCGGCCCACTCCGATGTCGGCTTCTTCGGCTCGGCCCGGCCGGCGGCGTCCTATGCCGGCTGGTCGCCCCGGCTGGTCCTCGGGGCGGAGTCGCCCGGCGGGCTGATGCTGCCCTCGGCCACCCCGACCGCGTCGTCGCTCTATGCTCCCCGGGCCGTGACGCTCGTTCCCGACGCCGACGGCGGCGTCGGCCTGGTGATCGCGGCCGACACCGGCAACCACCGACTGCTGATCTGGCACGGCCTCCCCGACAGCAACGGCGCCCCCGCCGACGTCGTCCTCGGCCAGCCCGACCTGACCAGCGAGGGCCCGGCCGCCGGAGGCCGCGGTGCCGAGAACGGGCTCCACCTCCCCACCGGGGTCCTGGTGCACGACGGCCGGCTCGTCGTCGCCGACGCCTGGCACCACCGCGTGCTGGTCTGGGACTCCGTGCCGACCGCCCACGACACACCGCCCGACCACGTGCTCGGCCAGCCCGACCTCGCCTCGGTCGACCCCAACGCCGGTGGCGACGCCGGCCCCGACACCTTCTATTGGCCGTTCGGCATCGCCATGATCGGTGGCCGCTTCCACGTCGCCGACACCGGCAACCGCCGCGTGCTCATCTGGGACGGCGGCCTCCCCGAGCCGGGCCGGCCCGCCGACGTCGTCCTCGGGCAGCCCGACCCCACCGGCCGCGAGGAGAACCGCGGCGGGCCGGTCGCCGCCGACTCCTTCCGGTGGCCCCACGCGTTCGCCTCCTCGACCGGCGGAGCACTGCTGGTCGCCGACGCCGGAAACCACCGGCTGCTGCGCTGGGACACCCCGCCCGACCGCGATCGCCCCGCGGACGCCGTCCTCGGACAGCCGGACTTCGAGACCGGGACCGAGTTCCCCTATGTCCCGCAGGTCAACCGGATGCGGTTCCCCTATGCCATCGCCACCCACGGCGACGACCTGGCCATCGCCGACACCGCCAACAGCCGCATCCTGGTCCAGCCGGGCGGGGCCGTGGCCGGCTGCCTGGAGCCCGTCGTCTCCCTCGGCCAGCCCGACCTCGCCGCCAACGGCGAGAACCGCTGGGACCGGGTCGACGCCGACACCCTCTGCTGGCCCTACGGCCTCGACTGGCTGGGGGGTGAGACCGACCTCCTGGCCGTCGCAGACTCGGGCAACAACAGGGTGGTCGTCTGGGAGTTTTCACGCGCACACTAGGAGAAGTCGGCGTGCCGGTCCCCCCGGCGCGTCACGCCCACGATCGATGAGGAGACCGCACGATGTGTCTGGCAGTTCCGGGTCGGGTCGAGTCCGTCTATGCCAAGAGCGGCACCACCATGGCCCAGGTCGACTTCGGCGGCGTCCGCAAAGAGGTGTGTCTGGCCTACCTCCCCGAGGTGACCGTCGACGACTACGTCATCGTCCACGTCGGCTTTGCGATCCAGCGCCTCGATGAGGCCTCCGCGCTCGAGACGCTCGCCGAGTTCGAGCGGCTCGGCATCCTCGA
>JAGQUE010000461.1 GCA_020438665.1 Nocardioidaceae bacterium
GGCACGGCCAAGGACGCCGCGGCCGCGGCCAGCCCGCACGGCGGCGAGAGCTGGGGCTCCCGCACACGCCGGGTGCTGATGACCGGGGTGTCCTACATGATCCCGTTCGTGGCGGCGGGCGGTCTGCTCATCGCGCTGGGCTTCCTGTTCGGTGGCTACGACATCACCAACGGTCTCGGCACCATCGGCGGCAAGAACGCCTTGTGGAACCTGCCCGACCTGGCTGCGCTCGACATCACCAAGACCCCGTTCGACAGTCCGCTGCTGGCCTACTTCGGGGCGGTGTTCTTCACGCTCGGCAAGGCTGCGTTCGCGCTGTTCATCCCGGCGATGGCCGGCTACATCGCCTATGCGATCGCCGATCGGCCCGGCATCGCCCCCGGCTTCGTCATGGGCGCGCTCGTCACCGACATCAACGGGTTCGGGCTTCCCCAGTCCGGCTTCCTGGGCGCCATCCTCGGCGGCGTGCTCGCCGGCGTCGTGGCCAAGTGGATCGCCGGTTGGCGGGTGCCTGCCTGGGCCCGCGGCCTGATGCCCGTCCTGGTCATCCCTCTCTTCACGGTGCTGAGCGTCGGTTTCGTGATGGTCGCCTTCTTGGCCCGCCCGATGGCGGCGATCAACACGGGCATGCAGGACGTCCTCAACAACATGTCGGGCGGCTCCGCGGTGCTCCTGGGCGCCGTCCTCGGCCTGATGATGGCCTTCGACATGGGTGGCCCGCTCAACAAGGCTGCCTACACCTTCGCCACCGCGGGTCTCACATCGGCGGCCCTGGCAAGCACCGACGCCCCGCAGATCAAGATCATGGCGGCCGTCATGCTGGCAGGGATGACTCCCCCGCTGGCCCTCGCCCTCGCCACGGTTCTGCGCCCGCACCTGTTCACGCCTGCCGAGCGCGAGAACGGCAAGGCCGCCTGGGCGCTCGGCATCTCCTTCATCACCGAGGGTGCCATTCCGTTCGCCGCCGCCGACCCGCTGCGCGTGATCCCGTCCATCATGGCTGGCTCGGCAGTGACCGGAGCGATCGCCATGGCCACGGACGTCACCCTCAAGGCACCGCACGGAGGCATCTTCGTGACGTTCGCCGTCGGCCACGTCCTGTGGTTCTTCATCGCCCTCATCGTCGGCATGGTCGTGTCGGCGGCGCTCGTGATCGCGCTGAAGTCCATGAGCCACAGCGACCCCGAGGAGCTGGCCATCGCGGCCTGAGCCCCGGACACCACAGCCGAGGCGTCCCACCGGCGTCTCACATCCCGCCCGGGTGGCTGGCGAACCCGGCCACCCGGGCGGCATCATCACCATGCACACGAGCCCCAGCCCAACGAAGGAGCACCATGCCCACCAAGTCCGTCGTCGTCGGCTCGTCCGTCGGCCTGCACGCCCGTCCGGCCGCGATCATCTCCGAGGCCGCCGGCGCGCTCGACGCCGAGGTCACCATCAACGGGGTGGACGCCAGTTCCGCGCTCCTGCTCATGACCCTGGGTGCCTCCTGTGGCGACACCGTGGAGGTCGCCAGCGACGACGACGCAGCCGTCGAGGCGATCGCCGCACTCGTCGAGAAGGACCTCGACGCCTGATCCACTGACCGCGCTCAGGCGGACGTCGGGTCGAACGCCCTGTCCTAGTCCTCGCGCAGCCGGCGATAGACCACGCGGACGCTCACGGCGCGCTCCAGCTCACCGGTGACCTCGGTGAAGAACTGTCGACGATAGGCCTCGTCGGTGACCGCATAGACGGTGAAGTAGAGCCCGGAGAACGCCGCGAGGAACGTCGAGACGCGGATCAGCTCGCGGCTGAAGAGCCCCTGGAGGTGGTAGTGCGGGTCGCCGCCGACCCACGACGTGATGACGTGGTCGTCGATCGCGACGGCCCCGAACGCCATGAAGAAGCACCACACGGCCAGCGAGAGCACCAGCACCTGGATCGCCTGGGCCACCAGCAGCACCAGGACGAGGTTGGCCCGCTCGAGGCCCACCACGTTGGCGTGGCGGTCGAGGTGCTCCGGCTCGATCCCGACGTCCTGGGCGGTCTCGGCGAGCGGGGTGCGGGCACAGCCCGCCACGATGCGTTCGCCGGTCAGCTGCTCGTCGAAGACGTCGAGCTCCTCGGGCAACCGGGTGACCAGGAAGAGCAGCCCGATCCCGGCGAAGAACATCGTCGCCGCCCACATCACGCCCCCACCGAGTCGTGAGGCAACCTGCCACACCTCGGTGTTGATGAACAAGAACGTCATGAACAGCAGGAGGAGCGGCAGTGCACGGGCTGCCAGTGGCACGAGCAGGCCGAGGGAGCCGAGGGTCTTGCGGCCCGCCCACCGCACCACCGCCGAGCCGCCGAGCGTGACGAAGGCGTAGCCGACGAGCAGCAGGAGCGCGCAGCTGGTCCCGGTGGCGATCCCCAGCCAGCCGTCGTGGGCCGCGCGACCGACGAGCAGGGCCAGGCCCACGAGGACCACGAGGGCGGCCACGGCCACCGAGGTGAGCCGGGGACGTCCCAGGGCGGCCCGGGCCCGGTCGCGCCGGGCGTCGACGAACCACGGCAGGCCGTGCTCGACGAACCAGTGCTCCGTGGTGCGGACCAGGCGGTCCCGCTCAGCCTCCGCAGTCATCGGCCCGCGGTCAGCCGATCAGCTCACGGGTGCGGCGTACGTCGTCGTGCATCTGCATGACGAGCGCATCGATGCCGTCGAACTTCTCCATCCCGCGGAGGTGGTGACAGAAGCACACCTCCACCTCGACGCCATAGAGCTCGAGGTCGTCGCGGTCGAGGACATAGGACTCCACCCGGCGCTCGCGCTTGCCGTCGAAGGTTGGGTTGGTGCCGACCGAGATCGCCGCNNGGGAAGCGCTCACCGGTGTCGAGGCGACGCAGCCACCCGGCATAGACACCGTCGGCAGGGACGGCCGCCACCTCCGTGGCCGGCACGTTGGCGGTCGGGAAGCCGAGCGCCCTCCCGCGCTTGTCGCCCTCGACCACGATCCCGTGGACGGAGAACGGGCGACCGAGCGCCTCAGCGGCGCCCTCGACGTCTCCTGAGGACACGCACGCGCGGACATAGGTCGACGACCACACCTGGGGGCCGCCGTCGAGCGCCACGCCCGCGACGGCGAACCCTCGCTCGACGCCGGCTGCGGTCAGCAGGGCGACGTCGCCGGCGGCCTTGTTGCCGAACCGGAAGTTGGCGCCCACGACCACCGCGGTGGCCCGAAGGGCGCCGACGAGGACCCGGTCGATGAACTCCTCGGGGCTCCACGCAGCGATCTCGCGGTCGAAGGGAAGGACCAGCACGTCGTCGATGCCGGCCTCGCCCAGCAGCGCCACCCGGTCGTCGATCGAGGTGAGGGTCATCGGCGCATGTTCGGGGCGCAGCACCGCGAAGGGGTGTGGGTGGAAGGTCACGGCCACGACGGTGTCGAGGCCGCGCTCGGCCGCCACCTCGCGAGCCCGGCGCACGACGTGTTGGTGCCCGAGGTGGACACCGTCGAAGTTGCCGATGGTGACGACCGTCGGCCCCAGGTCGGCCGGGACCTCCTCGATGCTTCGCCAGACAAACACGTTGCGAAGCCTGCCACATGCGGGAAGCGCGTCTGACGCGCCGCCCGGTAGGTCAGCCGGTGAACACGGCGACGGCGCGCGCCTCGTCACCCCGCTGCTCATAGAGCGCGAGGAACTGACCGTCCGGGGCGAACACCGCGACCGGGCCGGAGGCGCCCAGGTCGACCGCGAGCCGTCGTCCCACGCGGACATCGGCCGCCAGCGCGTCGTCGAGATCGACGGAGGGGAACGACGT
>JAGQUE010000462.1 GCA_020438665.1 Nocardioidaceae bacterium
GGCTGGTGGGACGAGTGGTACGACGGCAACAACGGCTGGGCGATCCCCTCCGCCGACGGCGTCGACGACCAGGACCGCCGCGACGACCTCGAGGCCACCGCGCTCTATGACCTCATCGAGAACGAGGTCGCGCCGCGCTTCTATGACCTCGATGCCGAGGGCGTCCCCACCCGCTGGATCGAGATGGTGCGCCACACCCTCACCTCGCTCGGCCCCAAGGTGCTCGCCGCGCGTATGGTCCGCGACTACGTCCGCCAGCTCTATGCCCCGGCCGCCCACACCGCGCGCGCCCTCAACTCCGACTTCCACGGCGCCCGTGACCTGGCGAAATGGAAGAAGAACATCCGCGCCGCCTGGCCGGCGGTCAAGGTCGAGCACGTCGAGTCGACCGGCATCGGCGACGCCCCCGAGGTCGGCGTCACCATGCAGGTCCGGGCCTTCGTCGCCCTGGGCGACATCGACCCGGCCCACGTCGAGGTGCAGGTCGTCCACGGCAAGACCACCAGCGAGGACGTCCTGACCGGCACGATCGCCACCCCGATGCAGGTCGCCGAGACCTATGAGGGCGGCCGCTACCGCTTCGACGCCGACGTCACGCTCGAGCGCGCCGGAGCCTTCGGCTACACCGTGCGCGTCGTCCCCAACAACGAGGCGCTCGCCAACGTCTCCGAGCTGGGCCTGGTCGCCGTTCCGGTGGACCACTCCGAGGTGTGAGGTCGGGAGTGCCAGTTTCACCGGCGGGCCGGTGAAACTGGCACTTCTCGGCCGAAGTTACGGTCGAGAAGCGCCAGTTCGGGTCGAGAAGTGTGACGCGTGGGATCGTGCTGTGCCGTGCCTGCGGCCGGATGGGGTACGACGCCTACGCGTCCGGGTGGGTCTGGCGCAGCACCAGCACCGACCGGCCCTCGAGCACGAGGACGTCACCCGAGGCCACCGGGTCGCCGACCTGGTGGGCCGGGTCGGTCGACAGCACGACCTCGCCGTGGTTGACCCACTGGTTGCGGGGCAGCGTGAGCTCGACCTCGTCGGCACCACTGTTGAACCACATCAGGAACGACGAGTCGCGCTGCTGCTCCCCGTGGGGGCCGGGTGAGCGCAG
The DNA here is from genome assembly GCA_020438665.1 of Nocardioidaceae bacterium. The sequence continues at coordinate 1,100 of JAGQUE010000462.1, forward strand.
CGGGTCGCCGGAGACGAACATCCCGACCGCGGTCAGGCGGCCGTCGTACCAGTCCGGCTGGGTCATCTCGCGCCCGGTCGGGTGCATCCAGGCGAGGTCCTTGGGGCCGCCCTCGATGGTCGGCGTCCCGACGAAATGGTGGCGCTGGCGCAGCGCCGGGTGGTCACGCCGCAGCCGGAGCGCGGTCTTGACGAGGTCATAGACGTCGAGCCACGCGTCGTCGGGACGCCAGTCGACCCACGACACCTCGTTGTCCTGGACATAGGCGTTGTTGTTGCCGCCCTGGGTGCGGCCCCGCTCGTCGCCCGCCGTGATCATCGGCGCCCCGCTCGAGAGGCAGAGCGTGATCATCATGTTGGCCGCCTGGCGGCGCCGGAGCTCGCGGATCTCCTCGTCGTCGGTCTCGCCCTCGACGCCGTGGTTCCACGACCGGTTGTTGTCGGAACCGTCACGGTTGTTCTCGCCGTTGCCCTCGTTGTGCTTGGCGTTGTAGGACACGGCGTCGCGGATCGTGAAGCCGTCGTGGGCCGTCACGAAGTTCACCGAGGCGTACGGCGAGCGGCCGTCGTCGGCATAGAGGTCGGAGGAGCCGGCCAGCCGGGAGGCGAGATCGCGGACACCGCCGGAGCCGCCGCGCCAGAAGTCGCGGATGGTGTCGCGGTAGCGGTCGTTCCACTCCACCCACGGCGGCGGGAAC
>JAGQUE010000463.1 GCA_020438665.1 Nocardioidaceae bacterium
CCCGGCCCTCCTCGGGCGCGGACTCCGCTGCGGAGGCGCGGCGCAGCTGCACCTCGTAGCGGGCTTGGAGCGGAAGGAATCGAGCGAGAGTGGGAACGGCTGCGCAGGGCCCTGACCGGGAATGCAGGGGCGTTGGTGTTAGCCACAGCCCCGCCAGCTGCTCGCCGTCGGCCGCGACCAGGTCGACCAGGCCGGCCGGCGGGGGAGTGACTGAGGAGATGTTGGGGTGACGAGCCAGACCACGATTCCGGTGGGGCTCTACTGGAAGCCCGGCGTGTGGGACCTCGCCCGCTCGGCCTACGTCGCCGACCTGGACACCGATGCCGACTCGCCCGGTTCGTTCGTCGGCTGGCTCGCCCAGGCGCTCGAGCTGCACGCGCGGCGCTCACCGCAGCAGCGGGCCGAGCTCGCGGCCCGGGGGGAGAGGCATCCCGCCCTGGTCAGCGTGACCCGTAAGAGCTTCAACAAGAAGCACGACTTGCCAGCCTCGACGATCGAGGCGGTCGAAGACGCGCTCGTGGCCGACCGTCAGGAGCTCGGCCGGATGCTCGCGCGCTCGGCGTTCGCGCAGGAGGCGGTGATCGCTGCAGCAGAGGACGCCCGCCGGCGGCTGGGCCGCGAGCTGCCTCCGCCACCGCAGAAGCTCAGCAATCGACCGCCACGGCGCCGGCCGGCACGGTAGCCGCGGGGCGACGCCGGCAAGTTGTGTCGAAGCCCCCACCTAGCGTGCATCCCAGCGCCCCGACCCAGCACCCGAGAGCCGGTCGGGGCGCTTCCGCGTGCCCTGGGTGATCGCCCCCGCGCGCCTTGGTGCCCTGCTGATTTCCCGCCGAGCTCGAGCGGCGGAAATGACTTCGGCCGGCGTGATCGCTGCCGGACCTCGATGACACCTAGGTGACTGCGGGACCGATCGCACGTCTCGCAGTCACCTAGGAGGAAGCCATGTCCACCACCGTCACCTTCGCCGGCAACCTGGCTGAGGCGCCCGAGCTGCACCACACCCGCGACAACAAGCCGTTCGTCAGCTGCCGCATCCTGGTCAACCGCCGGATCCAGAACGAGCAGGGGGAGTGGGTCAACGACGAGCCCACGGCCCACAACGTGACGGTCTTCGGATCGGCCGCCACCCACGTTTACGACAGCTGCGGAGCTGGTGACCCGATCTTCGTCCACGGCCTCGAGCGCACCGAGAGCTGGCCCGACAAGGAGACCGGCGAGAAGCGCACCAAGGACGTCGTGGTCGTCGACAACCGCTTCGGCGAAGTGGGCCTGTCGCTCAAGTACGTCTCCGCGCGCATCGATCGCGCGCCCCGCCCGGCCCAGGCCAGCTGAGCCGCAGGAGGTTCGCTCCGATGGATCTCATCGTTCAGTCCCCGGACGAGCTGCTCGCCGCGGTGCCTCACGTCCTCGGTTTCAAGCCCGAGGAATCGATCGTCCTGGTGCCCTTCCGGCCCGGGCTGCCGATCACCCGCGTCGACCTGCCCAGGACCGCCGCCGAACGCGAGGACGTCTGGGACGCACTCAGCGGCCCGTACGGCCGACACGCCCGGCCCGGTGCCCGCCTCGCCATCATCTGCATCACCGAGGACCGCCGCAGCGCCGAGCTGGCCAGCCATCACCTTTCCAACCGCCTCGAGACCGTGGGCATCACCACCCACATCCGGCTGTGGTCCGACGGCGAGCGCTGGCGTGAGTTCAACACCGGCCAGACGGGCCTGCAGACCCAGTCGACCGCCGAGAAGATCGCGGCCGCGACCGTGCTCACCGGCGCCGCCCAGCCGGCCGCCAGCCGCGACTCGCTCGCGGCTTCCATGGTCGGCGACCGCGAACCGATCGCCCAGCTGATCCCCGAAGCTCGAGCAGCAGCAGCCGCCAGCAGCCCCGCCGTCGAGCGGGACTGGGCACTGGACCGGCTCGAGCAGTTCCACGCCGACGGCAACCGGCTCTCCGACGTCGACGGTGCACGGATGCTCGTGGCCCTGGAGACGATCGGCACCCGCGACGCGCTCTGGGAGGACATGAGCCGGGAAAACCACACCTCCCACATGGCGCTGTGGAACGACCTCACCCGCCGCGCTCCCGACGAGGTCCGCGCGGCGCCTGCCGCCATGCTCGGCTTCGCCAGTTGGCTGCACGGCGACGGCGCCAAGGCCTGGTGCGCGCTCGACCAGGTACCAGCCGAGCGGCCCTACTCCATGGCCGCCATCGTCGCCTCGGCCCTGCAGAACGGCATCCACCCGCGCGAGTGGGACAGGTACCAGACCCAGATGCGCGATCTCGCGGCCGAGCTCGACGAGTCCTTCGTGCCCGAGCCGCCTGCCCACCAGCGCGACCTGCCCATGCAGCCCGCCCCAAACCGCCCGGCCCCGGGCCGCTGAGGAGAACACCGCGATGAACCACGACAACGACGACACCCCGGCGCCCCAGCCCAGCGCCACCGAGCGCCAGCTGCGCCGCCTGATGGTGCCCGAGCCCGCGGCCTACGCACCCGGCAAGCGCCTCGACGTCATCCACGAACCCGACCTCGAGCTCCTGTGGGGAGGCCAGGAATGACCACACACGACGTCGACGCCGCGGCGGTCGACCGGCTAGCGCGCGTCAGGCTGAGCTGCGTCATCGAACCCGGAGATCTCCGCGTCACCGGCCTAGTCAGCGAGCTCGGCGCCACCAAGGTCGCGGACTATCTCGAGGCCGCCGGCGACGTGGAGCGCCACTGGGCCTTCGCCCTCGGTGCTGACCTCGGCCACGTCGACGCCGACCAGATGCTCGAGCAGGCCGCCGCCCGAGGCATCCGCTTCCTAGTCCCCGGCGACGCCGAATGGCCCGCCCAGCTCGGAGACCTGCCGCACGCTGGCGCTCTCCACGAGCACGGCGGTGAACCGGTCGGCCTGTGGGTCCGCGGAGCGCACGACCTGCGCGAGCTCGCCGGCAACGCTGTGGCCGTGGTCGGATCCCGCGCCGCCACCAGCTACGGCACGGAGCAGGCAACGCAGCTGAGCCGTGACCTGGCCGCCATGGGGCACACCGTGGTGAGCGGCCTCGCGTACGGCATCGACCAGGCCGCCCACCGCGGCGCGCTCCTCGCCGGCGGGCCGACCATCGCCGTCCTGCCGTCTGGCGCGGACCGCCCCTACCCGACGGCACACGGCCAGCTGCTCGAGGCGGTCGCCGATCGCGGCCTCGTCGTCTCCGAGGCGCCGCCGGGAGCCGGCCCTACCCGCGCCAGATTCCTGGCCCGTAACCGCGTCGTCGCTGCTCTGTCCGAAGGAACGGTGATCGTCGAGGGGGCCGTGCGCAGCGGAGCGCTCAACACCGCCCACTCGACCGCCAACTTGCACCGTCCCGTGATGGGCCTCCCCGGCCCGGTCACCAGCGCCGCGTCGACCGGCGTGAACCAGCTCATCCGGCTCGGCCAGGCCAGTGCGGTGATCAACGCCCAGGACATCATTGCCGACGTCATGACCCACGCGGCGGTCACCGCGTGCGGCGGCACCGAGCAGCTCGACGAGTCGTTCGTCCCCGAGCTGGTGCGCTCGCCTCAGAGCCAGGCCCCGAGCTCGATCGCGCCGGCCTCCGTGCCTCGACGGTGAGCCCAACCGCGCCCCTGTGGATAACCCGATATCGCCGGCGTCCACGCCTACGCTGCTGAACTGACAAGGAGGCAACACCGATGATCGACCTGACCGACCCGCCAGCCGCGCCGGCCGTCCGCGTCGACTGGATCTGGACCGTGAGCGTTGAGCGCGTCCTGGAGGGTCCGCCGGACCTGCTCAGCTGGGCGAGCTGACCAACTGCTCGTGACAAGCGAAATGCGGTTCCGCCGCGACATCGCCGCGCTCTGCCCGACGCCGCGGCACCGCGACGTGCCCGGCAGCCTCCAGGCCGCCCGCGTCGCCGACTCCCTCGCGGCCGCGCTTGCTGCTGCTCCGGCCGACCTCGGTCTGGCCGAGCGGCACTAGCCGATCTGGCCGGTCCAGTTCGGGTCAACCGGGACCGGGATCAGATCCTCGACCGGCAGCCAGTCCATTTTCACCACCGGCTTGAGCGCGGCATCGTCGTGCCAGACGACCAACGCCTCCCAGCGTCGGCCCGCACGCTTCCAGTCGAGGACGAGCCCCCGGGACGGCTTGAGCCGGCCCACGTTCCTGATCAGCACGAACCGCACGTCGCCGTAGGGACGCCACGCATCGTTCTTGGGCGGGTTGGCCGACACGACGAACCCCTCACTCGGTGGTCAGCAGCTCGGCCGCGACCCACTCCTCGACGGATGCCCAGCGGCCCGGTCGCAGCTGCGCGGCGTAGACGACTCGCCCCTCCCAAAGGCGACCTGCGCGGCGCCACTCCAGGAGCAGGCCTGGGCGGGGCTCCGCGCCGTCCACGGGCCCGCTGATCCAGCAGTGCCGGCCGGGATAATCGGGCACGGCGGGGTTCGCTGGCGGCAGCGTCTGGTCCTGGCGCTGATCGACGCGCACGCGGTCCCTCAAGGGGATGCCCGCACCCCGCCCGTAGCCGCCCGCCATGCTTCCCACGATAGAACAAGTGTTCGAACTGCGGTCAGCCTCGCACCATAAAGCCAGCCCTTGCCGTACTCGAGACCGCCACGGGTGCTGGTGGGTCGCCTGGGTTCGTACCCTGAATGCGTGCCTACCCGGTGGGAGCCGATGCTGGCCAAGCCCGCAGCCACGCTGCCGGCCGGCAAGGCTCTGCTCGGCGGCACCGTCTACGAACCCAAGTGGGACGGATATCGGGCCATTCTCGAGCGGACACCGCAGGGCTGCCGAGTGTGGTCCCGCAACGGCGCCGATCTCACCCCCGGCTTCCCTGAGGTAGTCAGGTCCGCGTGCGATCAGCTGCGACCGGGCACGGTGGTCGACGGCGAGCTCGTGGTGTGGAGCGACGGGCGGCTGGACTTCGCTGCCCTCGGGCCGCGGCTGGCCTACGGAGGCCGCCGCCGGCCACCGCCGGGACTGGCGCCCCCGACCTTCCTTGCCTTCGATGTTCTGGCCGTCGACGACGTCGACGTGCGAGGGGAGCCGTTGCGGGTGCGGCGACGGCTGCTCGAGCAGCTCGCCGGATCGTGGCGCCCGCCGCTGCAGCTGACCCCGCAGACAGCGGAGGTCGGCGAGGCGCAGCAGTGGCTCGCGGAGTACGTCGCGGCCGACGTCGGTGTCGAAGGCCTGGTGGCGAAGGGCGCCGGCCAGCGGTACCTGCCCGGCGAACGAGGCTGGCTTAAGTTCCGGCTCCGCCATACCCGCGAGGCGATTGTGGGCGCGGTCGTCGGCGAAGTCGACCATCCGGTCCGCCTCGTCCTTGGCCTGCACGACCCGCGTGGGAAGCTGCGCGTGGCTGGAGCGACCCATCCGCTGAGCAGGAATGAGTCAGCTGAGCTCGGCGCGCTGCTCCGTCGCACGGGTGACCACCCCTGGCCCGCCGAGCTGAGCGCCCGCGAACTAGGGCGATTCAGCCGGCAGCCGTTGGCGGTCACGCGGGTCACTCCGACCGTGGTGGTGGAGGTGGAAGCCGATACCGCGTTCGAGCACGGGCGCTGGCGTCATCTGACCCGGTATAGGCGTGTGCGGCTCGACCTAGACCCGTCCGCGCACTAGCGCAAACGCGGCCGAGCGCATCGGACTGCCGGCATCGTCTCGCGGCGAGAAGCCACGAGCTCGAGGACGGTTGCAGCAATGGAGTGGGGAGGCTCGTGCTCCCACACCCGCACGGAAAGCCATCCAGCGTCGTTGAGCTTGGCGTCTGTGTCGCGGTCTCGAGCCTGGTTGCGGAGGACCTTTTCGGACCAATACGCGGGATTCGACTTGGGAGTGCGTGCTCCGTGGGTGGGGCAACCGTGCCAGAAGCAGCCGTCGATGAACAGCGCCACACGCGTCGGCCCGAACACGACGTCCGCGCGCCTCTTGAGCTCGGGCAGCGGCGCCACGTCGACCCGGTAGCGCAGTCCCGCGGCGTGGAGCAGCTTGCGAACGGCGAGTTCGGGCTCGGTGTCCCTGGTCTTCTGTCGCTGCATGCGGGCGCGGACGGCAGGGCTACTGGCCCAGGACTCGCCCTCGCG
>JAGQUE010000464.1 GCA_020438665.1 Nocardioidaceae bacterium
CGGATGATCCGGCCCATGTCGAGCAGCGACACCATCTCGGGCCGCGCGAGGATGTAGCGACCGTGGGCGGTCGGCAGCTCGGCCGCGGCGATGTGGGCGGCCGCCACCTCGCGGACGTCGACGAAGGTGAAGCTGAAGTCCGCGGCCCCGAAGAAGAACGCGCCGCCCATCAGCTCGTCCATCAGGAAGAGGCTGCCCGAGTCGGAAGCTCCGGAGAGGGACGGCCCCAGGATCAGGCCCGGGTTGATGGTGACCAGGTCCCACCGGTCCTGGGCCGCCGCGCGTTCCCACGCCATCGTCTCGGCGAGGGTCTTGGCGTAGTGGTAGGGGTTGTTGTCGACCGTGCTGGTGTGGTTGACGTAGGCCTCGCTCAGGGTCTGGTCGGTCATCTCCAGCACGTCGACGTAGTCGCCGAAGATGGCGCCGACGGTGGACGTCAGCACCACTCGCTGCACCGAGGGCGTCCGGTCCACGGCGTCGAGGACGGTGCGCGTGCCGACACGCGCGGGCTCCACCACCTGGGCCGCGCCGTCGGTGATCTGCTCGGGCATCAGGAACGGGCTGGCGACGTGGAAGACGTGCGTGCACCCGGCCATGGGCTCATCGAACGAGCCGTCCTGGAGCAGGTCGGCCGAGACGAGCTGCAACCGCCCGGGTCGACCGGCCGCGAGGGCCCGGACCGGAGGGACCTTGGTGAGGTCGTCGAGCCGGCGCACGGTGGCACGGACGTCGTAGCCACGGTCGAGCAGCTGAGCCACCAGGTGGGCGCCGACGAACCCGCTGCCTCCCGTGACCAGGACCGGGCCGCGGAGGTTCTGGCCCTCGCCGGCGGCGACGCTGCCGGGGCTCACGGGAGCACCTCGTCCTCGATCGCCTCGTGCTCGCCCGCCCGGCGGGGGAGTCGCAGCGCGATCATCAGGCCCGGCACCGCCCACAGCGCGAGCACGGTCAGCGCCCCGACGGGGTGCGAGATGACGGCCTGGACGGTGAGTACGACGACAACGCCGCCGAGGTTGCCCGCGAGCAGGAGTACGCCGGTCGCAGAGCCGGCGCGCTCGGGTCCGACGTGGATCTCCGACCAGTCGAGGACGACCGGCAGCGTGCCGAGCAGGAAGAGGCCCACCAGCGCGAGCAGGATGCGCACCAGCGTCGGCGACGGGACGGCGGCGATCACCAGGAGTGCCGCGGCGAGCACGAGCGTCGTCGCGATGACCATGTCGCGACGGAGCTCGCGGGAAGCCACGAAGCCCGGGATGACGGCAGCGCCGACCACGCCGGCCAGGGTGGTCAACGCGATCATCTCGCCGGCCACCCCGCCATGTCCGAAACCCACCATGATGGCGTCGAGCCAGGTGGCCAGGGCGTTGTAGGTGCCGAACCCGACGAACAGCACGCCGGCGAGCTTCCAGATCAGCGGGTCGTGCCGCAGCCACCCGAGGGACGCCCGACCGGTGGTGTCGGTGGCGTGGTGGGGCAGTCGCAGCGATGCGATGACCGCCACCGCCGCGACCACCGCGAGGGCCGCGTGGGCCCCGAGCAGGAGGCGGAAGCCGCCCTGGTCGAGCAGCCACGAGGACGTGAGCACGGCGGTCAGAATGCCGACGAACTGCGCGCCGGAGGCGATCGAGATCGCCGTCGTCTGCTCCTCGGGCGGGAAGTAGCGGGCGGCGATCTTGGTGCTCGCGTTGAGCACCAGCGGCTGACCCACGGACATGACGGCCTGGCCGGCGAAGACCCAGACGTACGACGACGGGTCGACCAGTCGCAGCGTCGCGCCCGCGGCGGTGAAGAGCGCCCCGGCGGTGAGCGCCTGGGCATAGCGGCGGTCCATCCACCGACCCGTCGGGATCGCGAGGAGCACGAACATGATCGGGTTGATGACCGCCAGGTCCCCGACCGCACCCTCCGAGACGCCGAGCTGGGCCTGGGTCTGCTCGGTCACCGATGCGAACGTCAGCCACAGCACCTGGGTGGTGACGACGAGCAGGGTGAAGGCCACCAGCGCGACCCATCGGGTCGCGCCGATCCGCGGGGCGCCCTCCGCCGCCGGCCGCCGTTGCGTCGCCACCTCAGACGCCCTCGACGAGGGCGAAGACCTGGTCGAACCGCGCGAGGGCGTCGTCGATGACCTCGTCGGTGTCGGCCATCGAGGTGTAGAGCCGTGACCCCGCGAGCGTGATGATCCCGTGGGCGGCGTACGCCGCGCCGAGTTCCTCCATGATCTTCTTGCGGGCCTTGTTCTCCTTGAGCAGCTTGACCGGGTGCTTCATGTCGAGCAGCATCACACCGCTCGACTCGAGGTGGACGATCGAGCCCTGGTTGAAGGCGACGTAGGGGAGGCCATATTTGTCGATGAGCCGCTGGAGCCCCGCGGTGAGCCGATCGCCGGCGGCGCCGGCGATGACGGGAGCATTGGTGCGGCCCATCTCCTCGAGGGCGAAGTAGCCGGCGGCGTTGGACAGCGGGTTGGCCGACAGCGTGCCGCCGACCTGGATGTGGGCCCCGGACTTGCCGTCGATGCCCGAGCCGAAGACGGCCATGACGTCCTCGCGGCCGCCCACCCCACCGGCCATCGGGTAGCCGCCGGAGACGGCCTTGCCGAGGACCGTGAGGTCCGGGGTGACGCCGAAGTAGCCCGCCGCACCGCCCATGCCGACGCGGAAGCCGGTCACGACCTCGTCGAAGACCAGCAGGGCACCGAACTCGTCGCACAGCTCGCGAGCCCGGGCGTTGAAGTCCTGCGGGGCCGGGCGGGTTCCCGACTCGGGGCCGAGCGGCTCGACGATGACGGCCGCCGTACCGCCGCGGGCGCGGTTCTCGATCAGCTTGCGCTTGAGGGTGCCGAGGTCGTGCGGGAAGGTCTCGCGGGTCCCGGCCGTGGCCGCGAACGGGATGCCCTTGGCGTTCATCCGGAACGATCCGGGGACGCGCAGGCCATAGACCATCGAGTCCGACCACCCGTGGTAGGCGCCGCCCACCTTGATGACCATGTGCTTGCCGGTGTGGGCCCGGGCCGCGCGTACGGCGGCCATGACGGCCTCGGTGCCTGAGCCGAGCGACCGATACATCTCGATGTGAGGCATGTAGTGGTGGATCGCCTCCGCGAGCTTGAGCTCGTATTCGTGGAACAGCCCTGTGACGGGGCCAGACTCACGGACGACCTCGGCGACAGACTCGTTGAGCGGGCCATAGTTGCTGCCGAGGATCGTGGGGCCGCCGGCCTGGAGGAAGTCGATATAGGTGTTGCCGTCGCGGTCGACGAGATGGGCGCCCTTGGCCTCGTCGATCGCGAGCGGGAAGGGGTAGTTGAACGCCAGGTTGTGCTGGACGCCGCCGGGGATGCGGGACTTGGCGCGGTCGGTCAGCTCCTTGCTGGCAGCGCACTTGTTGTCGAACCACGAGAGGACGTCGAGCAGGGCGTCATGGCGAAGGCCCCGGACGGGCTGGTCGGTGAGCGCCTTGAGTCGCCGCATCACCGCGTCGGTGTCAGGGTAGTGGCTGATCGCATAGCCGAGCTGCTCGCGCGTCGGCCACTCGTCGTACGGCGACGCGTCGTCGCTCGGCGTCACGCGTGGCGCGGCGGACCGGGCGGCCACCCCGGCCGCGACGGCGTCGGCCGAGGGCAGCGGTTGGTCGACCTCGACACGCGGACCGGGGGTGCCCTTGGTGACCTGTGCGGCGATCCGCTTGTGGTCGGCCTTGAGCTTGGTGAGGGCGATCTCCCGGATGGCCGTGGGGATCGTATAGACCTTGCCGTCCTCGGTGGCCAGCGCCATCAGATAGGCGATGGACACCTTCTCCAGCAGCGCCATGTTGAACACCGCGCGGTCGGGGTCGGTGCCGACCGCGAGGATGCCGTGGTTGGCGATGATGTAGGCGTTCTCGGTCGGGGTGATCTGCTGGGCGACCTTCTTGGCGAGGAACGACGTGCCGGACGGGGCATAGTCGATGATCTTGACCTCGCGGCCCAGGAAGCGGACCTGCTCGTCGGTGAGCGCCGGGATCGGCTTGCGCAGGAAGGCCAGCGCCGATGCGTAGGGCTGGTGGGTGTGCACGATCGCGTGGACGTCAGGGCGGGCGCGATAGACCGAGGCGTGGAGCCCGCTCTCGATGGTGGGCGTGAGCCCGGCGCCGCCGTTGTCTGGGACCTCGGCGCCGGCGAAGTCGATGATGCAGATGTCCTCGGGCCGCATCCTGTCGTAGTCGTAGTTGCTCGGGGTGACCGCGAACCGGTCATAGCCCGGGATCCGGACCGACACGTTGCCCTCGGTGGCCT
>JAGQUE010000465.1 GCA_020438665.1 Nocardioidaceae bacterium
GGTCGCCGTGGTGACGGTTCACCAAGGTAGGAAGGCGAACCCTCACCTACCTCGCGGAGTTCACCTAGGGAGGTGAGGGTTCACCCACCTACCTTGATGAACCGACAGCACCGAGCCGCCTCCGGACATGACAACCGCGACCGATCGGATGGCCCGTCGCGGGGCGCCATCCGACCGGTCGCGGACGTGGGAGCGGGGCGGTCAGTGCCAGCCCCGGGTCGTCAGTCGGTGACGCGACCCAGTACGGCGAGCAGCTCGCTGGCGTCGATGACGAGGTAGTCCTTGCCGTCGAGGGTGAGCTCGGTGCCGGTGTACTTGGGGAAGAGCACCTTCTCGCCGACCGACACGTTGATGAGGTCCTCGTCGTCGCCGACGGAGATGACCAGACCCTTCTGCTGCTTCTCCTTGGCGGTGTCGGGGATGACCAGGCCGCTGGCGGTCATCGAGTCCTCCGCGAGGATCTCGACGAGGACGCGGGAGCCGAGGGGGGTGATGGACTCGCTCATGGTGAGGGTGGTGCCTTTCGTGAAGACGGTTCGTCGTACAGGGAGGACCCGAGCGGGGACGCTCGGAGCCGCGGGTGTCAGCTGGGGCCGAGACCCAGCAGCCGGTCGATCTGCGGCTTGTCGAAGCCGATGATCGGCTTGCCGTTGTCGATGATCGTGACGGGGACGCCCATCTGGCCGGTGCGGCGGACGAGGTCTTTGGCGGCCTGGGGGTCGCGCGAGACGTCGATGTCCCGGAAGGGGACGCGGCGCTCGCGGAGGTACTTCTTCTCCCGGTTGCACCACGAGCAGGTCGGGGTGCTGAAGACCAGGACCTGGTGCTTGCGCCCCGCCTTGGCGGGCCCGGACGTACGCCGCTCCGTGGACGTGCTGGCCATGATCGATCTCCTTTCGAGCAACGCGCGAAATGATACCCCCAGGGGTATCAAGCTCGCGAGTCGGGGAGGCCACCGCTAGCGTGACGGGGGTGGAGTTCGAGGTGGTCCCGGCGACGCTCGACCGGTTCGACGACGTGGCGCTGGTGATCGGGCCCAAGCGCCCCGACGCTTCGGTGTGCTGGTGTCTGAGCCACCGCCTCGACGCCAGGACCAACCGCTCGATGATGGGGCGCGAGCGCGGTGAGTTCGTCCGAGGCCTGTGTGCCCGCGACATCTCACCGGGCGTGCTGGCCTATGACGGCGAGACCGTCGTCGGGTGGGCGGCCGTCGCCCCACGCGCCGAGCTGCCGTTCGCCCGCTCGCGCACGATCCCGCACGTCGACGACCTGCCGGTGTGGTCGGTCTGGTGCTTCCGGGTCAGGCCGGGTCACCGCGGCCGTGGCATCGCCCCGGCGCTCCTCGAGGGCGCCGTCGACTTCGCCCGGTCCCACGGGGCGCCGGCCGTCGAGGGCTATCCCACCGACAACCGCGGTGAGCGGGTCGATCTCACCATGGCCTATGTCGGGACGCGGGCGATGTTCGAGCGGGCAGGGTTCACCAAGGCGGCCGACACCGAGTCGGTCTCGGGCGGCTTCTCCCGGGTGGTCATGCGACTCGGCCTGGCCTCGACCTCCACAGCCCCGTGACCCTCTCAGGCCACCCGTTCACCTGGGTACCTTGGTGAACCGACGACACCGAGGCATCAACGCGCGACGACAGCCCCTCCATGGGCCGGCAGGATGAGCGCCGTCCGGTCGACGACGGCCGGCGAGGGCGTGGTGAACAGCAGCTGGTGGTCGCCGGGGCCGAGGTCGACCGGCACCTCCACCTCGGAGAAGTTGACGGCCACCACCAACCCGCCGCGGCGCAGCGTGAAGACACGACGCTCCTCGTCGGCGACCGCACTCACCGAGCGGAGGTCGGGGTCGGTCACCTCGGGGCGCGCCCGGCGCAGTGCGACCAGCCGGCGATAGGCGTCGAGCACGACC
>JAGQUE010000466.1:0-2978 GCA_020438665.1 Nocardioidaceae bacterium
ACATCGCCGCCCGCGGCATCCATGTCGACGACGTCGCTCTGGTCGTGCACGCGGACCCGCCGGCCGAGCACAAGGCCTACCTGCACCGGTCGGGGCGTACGGCGCGCGCCGGCGCCTCAGGCACGGTCGTCACGCTGATGACCGACCAGCAGGTCAACGATATGCGTGCCCTGACCCGCGCGGCCGGCATCAAGCCGACCACGACCAAGGTCGCTGGCGTCGACCACGACATCCTCCGCAAGCTCGCGCCGGGCACGCGCGTGCTGGTGGCCGGGGGACTGCCGGCCGGCAGCAGCGACGACAGCGGCACCAGCGGGCGTGGCGGGCGCAAGCCCGGCAGGCGGTCTGGTGGTGGCTCGGGTGGTGGGTCGGGCGCGCGTCGTCGCAGCTCGGGCGGCGCTGCCGCAGCGCCCGCGTCTGCCGGTGCCTCCGGCGGTGGCGGCTCGCGTCGGCGTCGCGGCGGCCGGGGGACCGGTCCTCAAGGTCAGTCCACCCGCCCGACGACCCATAGCGCTGCTCGGTTCAGCGCGGGCCGATGATCACGCGCGAAGGGGCGCGCGACCTCTCGGTGTACCGTCGAGGGCAACCGTTCGCCGCGCATGGCGCTGGCCCGCTGCGACGAGACGGTGGAGAGGTGTCACCGATGCGCGACCAGGATGTCACCAGCTCTGCCGAGCTGCGGGTGCGACTTCCCAGGCTGCGAGCGACGCTGGCGAACGCCAGGATCACCGAGCGCGCCCAACTTGGTCGCCGACCAGTCCAGCCGGATCTCGTGTCGTGCGCCAAGGCCGACACGATGGATGCGCTGACCGCTTATGTCGAGGCCATCGAGAGCTTGTGCTGGCCGGTGCCTCGCGAGCTCCGGGCCGAGATCAACCTCCGGCGAACGATCCGCTGACGGCCATGGCATCGACACCGAGGCGCCGCCCCCACCTGGCCAGCAGTCCCTTCAAGCCCGAGCCCGAGCCGGTCATCGAGGTCTTCGCCGTCGACGAGCGGGTCTCCCACGACAGCCACGGCCTCGGCCGGGTCGTGAGTGTGGATGCGGGCGGGGTCACCGTCGACTACGGTGACCAGACCCTCCGGGTCCCCTCGCCGTTCGCACACCTGCACAAGCTCTAGACCTGCGGGACCATCGCCGATGGTCCCGGCGCACGAAGGGCCCCGACCGCGTTGCGGTCGAGGCCCTCGGTGCGGAGGTCAGGAGGAGACGCGGACGTTCTCAGCCTGGGGGCCCTTGGGGCCCTGGGCGAGGTCGAACTCGACCTTCTGGTTCTCATCGAGCGACTTGTAGCCGCTGGACTGGATCGCGGAGAAGTGCACGAACACGTCCTCGCCGCCGTCGTCCTGCGCGATGAAGCCGAAGCCCTTGTCGGCGTTGAACCACTTGACGGTGCCCTGAGCCATGATCTGTTCCCTTGTGTCGGTGTCGAGCGCACGGTGCCCTCGACCTGCTGAAGCATCTGCCGTGCTGATGTCCAGCGAACCGAAGATCAGGGAGGTGATAGGCGCCGCGCCAGGTGCGCGGCGAGGACGCCAGGTGGGCCGTCCCTCCAACGACACCACCGTAGTGCACGAGGGCCGAGTCGGGGGTTCCTCGCCGTTTGTTGCGCACCGGCGACGATGCGGATCGCTCGTCACACCGCTGGGATCTGGGGATCCACCCAGGCGCCGGGTAGGAAGGCATCATGCGGATCTTGTTCACCGGAGGCAGTGGCAAAGCCGGCAAGCACGTGGCCCCCTACCTCGCCCAGCAGGGCCACCAGGTCACCAACGCCGACCTGGTGCCGCTCGGTCACCCCGAGGTCGCCGATCTGCGTGTCGACCTGACCGATGCCGGCGAGACCTATTCGGCGATGGCCGGGCTGGCGACGTTCGACGAGCTCGACCTGGCGGTGCAGCCCGCCTATGACGCGGTCGTGCACTTCGCCGCCGTTCCAGCGATCCTGGTCAGGCCCGACGCGGCGACCTATGCGACCAACGTGCTGAGCACCTATCACGTGCTGGAGGCATCGGCGCGGCTGGGGGTGCGCAAGGTCGTGTTCGCCTCGTCCGAGACGACCTATGGGGTCTGTTTCGCCCAGGGTGAGCGGCGTCCGCTCTATGTGCCGGTCGACGAGGACCATCCGACGGTCCCCGAGGACTCCTATGCGATGTCGAAGGTGGCCAACGAGGTGACCGCCCGCTCCTTCCAGGCGCGCACGGGGGCTGATGTCTATGGCCTGCGGATCAACAACGTCATCGAGCCTCATGAGTACGCCGAGACCTTCCCGGCCCACCTGGCGGACCCGTCGCGGCGGCGGCGCAACCTGTTCGCCTATATCGACGTTCGTGACCTGGGGCAGATGGTGCAGCGCTGCCTCGAGACCGACGGCCTGGGCTACCAGGTGTTCAACGTCGCCAACGCGGACATGTCGGTGGCCGCGACGACCCAGGAGATCCGGGACCGCTTCTATGACGGCGTCGAGGTTCGCCGGGAGATGGGACGCGACGAGACCTTCTTCGCCATCGACAAGGCTAGGGCGCTGGTCGGGTTCGCCCCCCAGCACTCCTGGCGTGACGTGCTGCCCGACCCGGGCCGACTCGCCTGAGCTCTCACGCGGTCGCGCCGTCGGCCCGGGCACCAGGGTGACCCGCTGACGGTCGGCTGGGAGTGCAGAACGCCCCGGAGCCGCTTGGTTCCCGAGACATCAGGCCGCTCCGGTGGCGTTCTTTCCCGATCAGGCTAGGCAGCGATGACATCGCTGTCAGCCGAACGGCCGACCCGCCTGATCACATTTCACTAGGCGAATATGACATTCGGACCTGCGGGCTTGTGAGCGAAAGATCTTCGGCCCTGGGTGACGCGAGCCGGATGGATGCCCTAATGTGTGTCACACAAGGACCGCTGGGTGACCCGAGACTCCCAGCGGTCCTTGCTTGTCTCCGTGGTGTCCCCGTCAGCCCTCGAGGCTGAGCAAGGCGTCGTAGCGGTCCCG
>JAGQUE010000466.1:2986-9246 GCA_020438665.1 Nocardioidaceae bacterium
ACGCCCCAGACGACACCGACGATGATCAGCCCGGGGCCGGGCAGGATGAGCCAGAGGTTGGCCGCGCCCGTCGTGCCGCTGAGGACGTCGAAGTTGGCGACGATAAGCACCCAGGCCACCGCGAGGCCGATGGCTCCGAGCAGCGGGGCGACCAGCACCTGCAGGGCACTGTGGCCGCGGCGGTCGCGCAGGAAGAACCCGACCACCGACAGGGCGGCCAGGGCCTGGACGAGCACCAGCCCGGCGACTCCGGCGGAATAGCTCCAGATCGCCATGCCGAAGTAGGGGTCGCGGCCCGTGACCGCGGTCAGCAGGACCACCACTCCGGCGACGGCCAGGAGCAGCACGCTGCCCCGCCAGGGTGCGCCGTGGCCGTTGACAGTGCCGAGGGACCGCGGCAGGAGGCCCTCGCGACCCAGTGAGAACAGGTAGCGGGAGGTGGCGTTGTGGAAGGACAGGAGGCACGCGAAGAAGGAGGTCACCACGAGGACGAGCATCGCGTCGACTCCCCAGGTCCCCAAGAACGTGTCGGCCACGATCGAGGTCAGGAACGGGGCCTGCTCGGGGTCGCCGGCGATGGCGACGGCTCCGTCGAGGCCGAGGCCATAGATGACCACGGCTGCCGACAACGCATAGAAGATCGCCAGGAACGTGACGGCGACGTAGGTCGCCTTGGGGACCGTCGCGTCGGCGTCCTTGGCCTCCTCGGCATAGACGGCGGTCGCCTCGAACCCGATATAGGCGCCGAAGGCGAACACGAAGAGGATGCCCGCGCCAGGAGCGGTGAACACGGCGTCAGGGGAGAAGGGCTTGGCCGAAAAGGTCTCGGGGCCGCCCTGGACGACGATCGCGAGCATCAGCACGGCGACGATGCCGATCTCCAGGGTCAGCAGGACGCCGAGGACCCTCGCGCCGACATCGACCTGACGACGGCTGAGCACAGTCACAGCGATCAGCGACAGTACCGAGAACACCCACCACGGGACATCTTTGTCGAAGAGCTGGAGTGTGGACAGGTTGGCGAAGAAGCCGATCAGCCCATAGAACGCGATGGACAGCACCGCATAGGAGGCCAGTGCCAGCAGGGCGACCCCGATGCCGACGGGCTTGCTGAGCCCCTTGGAGGCATAGGCATAGAAGGCTCCGGCGTTGCGCACATAGCGGCTCATCGCGGTGAACCCCACGGCGAAGAGGATCAGCACGACGCCCGCGGCGAGCATCGCTCCCGGGACGCCGACTCCGCCGAAGCTGATCGCCGGAGGCAGACTGCCGAACACCACGGTCAGCGGCGCCGCCGCGGCGACCACGAAGAACACGATCCCGAGCCAGCCCACGTTGCCTTTGAGGGCGGACGACTCCCGCTCACTAGCCGCCTGCTGGGTCTCTGTCATGGCCTGCTCCTTGGGAGGGCTGGTTATTTGATTGCACATCAAATAACCTCTGAGGCGATGTGTCAATAGACTCAGCTCGTCCTGCCGGTTATCTGATGCTGGAGTGAACAATGGCCCGACCCAGGGAGCCGTGGAAGCGGCAGCGCCTGCTCGACGTCGCCATGGCAGAGGTGTCGACCAAAGGAGTGGGGGCCGTCACAGTCACCGACGTGGCGCGCGCGGCGGGGGTGTCGCCGGGCACGGTGCACTACCACTTCACCGACATAGACGGGGTGCTGCTGGAGGTCATCGAGCGAGCGGTAGAGCTGATGTACAGCCAGCGGTTGGCCGCGATCTCCGACGTGCCGGGGATCCCCGACAAGCTGCTCACCCTGATCGAGCTCGGCATCCCGGACGTGGTCTCGCACGAGATCACGCTGCTCTATGAGGCGGTCCCGCGGATGCGCGCACACGAGAGCTTCCGGCCCGTGCTCAGGTCCTATGTGGAGCGCCAGGTCAGCCTCTATCGGTCGGTGATCGATGCCGGCATCGCCACCGGCGACTTCGTCGCCGCCGAAAAGCCGGACACCATCGCCCGCAACCTGCTAGCCCTCGAGGACGCCTATGACCTCTATCTCGTGCTCGGGCTCAGCGATGGGGCGAGCAGTCGAGCAGCCGCCCGCTCCTACGTCGCCAGCGCGCTGGGACTTCACCTCACGGAGGACTGATGGTCGACTACACGACCCCGACCGGGAGCCCGGCCCGGCTCGCCGATGTCGGTTACACCGACTCGACCTGGGACGCCCCCTGGAACCTGGCCCGAGGTCAGCTCACGACCGCGGAGCGCATGCCGTCGGCCGTCCTGGACCCCGGCGTCGCGGTCAGCGGCTGGCCTCGGGGGCCGCGTCTCGACCTCACCGAGCTCCAGGTCAGCGACCCGCTGACCGAGCGTGACGTCAGCCTCGCCGACCTGCTGCGCGACCGGCTCCGCAACGAAGGCTTCCTGGTCGTCCACGACGGCCGGGTCGTTGCAGAGTCCTATGTCAACGGGCTGCGCCACGACGACATCCACGTGGTGCACTCCTGCTCCAAGACACTCACCACGATGATGGTGGGCATCGCCGTCGGCGAAGGACGGCTCGATCTCTCGGCCCCCGTCGACGACCTGGTCGCCGAGCTTGCGGCGATCCCTGCCTGGCAGGGCGTGACCCTGCAGCACGTGCTCGACATGGCGACGGGCCTCGACACCGAGGAGCACTACGAGGACGCCGACTCGATGTACTGGCGCTACGCCCAGGCGGCCGGCTACTACGGCGGCGATCCCGACGCCGCCGGCGTGTTGGGCTTCGCTCAGACCGAGCTCACCCGCCGGGTGGTCGAGCCTGGCACCGTCTTCAACTACGCGTCCTACCTGACCAACCTGGTGCCGGCCGCCCTCGAGGGCGTCTATGGCATCCCAGCGGTGGAGCTCTATGAGGAGCGGATCTTCCGGCATCTGGGGGCCGAGCGTCCCGCGATCGTCAACCTCGACCGGTTCTCGCGCCCGGTCGTGGAGGGCCAGGTCAACCTCACGCTGAGGGACTTCGCCCGCTGGGCCTGGCTCTATGCCAACGACGGCCGAGGCTTGGACGGCTCCCCGCTGGTGCCGTCCTCGTGGGTCGACGAAGCCTTCAGATCCGACCCGAGGCGTCGCGATGCCTTCGGACGCAGCGAGTACGCCGACCTGATGCCCGGGGCTGAATATCACAATCAGGCCTGGCTGCTCGACCCCCGCCAGGGCCTCCTGGCCATGCTCGGCATCCACGGACAGTTCGCCTTCGTCGACCCGCACCGTCGGCTCATGATGGTGGGGCTCTCTGCGTTCCCCGACCAGGCCAACGCGCTGATGACCCGCCTGCTACTCACCGCCTGGGACGCGGTCTGCCGCGCCGTCCGGGGCTAGCCGCTCGCGGGGCGGCAGGGCCGCGACGCTAGGACTCCTCGCTCCTCCTGAGGATCAGGTAGCCGGCGGCCAGGCCGGCCACGGCGCCACACACCGTCATCAGGAATCCGCGGGCGTCGGCGGTGAACGCGAAGGCGAACCCGAGGATGCGGGCGGCGCCGGCGGGTCGGGCGGCTGCTGAGCGCCCGCCACCGCGTCCGCTTTGTGGGTTAGCGCGCGCCGATGCCGGTGAGGGAGGCCTGTTCGCAGGTGGCTCAATTCCCACCCGGGAAGACCTCCGCCCACTAGATTCGGCGCGTGCCTCGTCTGAGCCTGCCGTCGGTCCTCCTGCTGCTGCCCCTGCTTCCCACGGCCCCGGCGTACGCCGCCGCCGAGCATGTGATCTGCGTCGACGCACCGGCCGGTGCGACCTGTGACGAGACCCGGTCGACGATCCCGCTCGCGATCAGCCTGGCCAACAGCAACGCGACCGACGACCTGATCCTGCTCGGGGCGCATACCTATAGCGACGGCCCCTATGTGCTCCAGCCGAGCAACGGTCACTCGCTGAGCCTGCGCGGCGCGGGCCAGGGTGTGACGGTGCTGACCGCGCCGGCGTCGAGCGCGCAGACCTATCTCACCGTCTATTCCGGGACCGTCTCCGACCTGACCATCGAGATGGAGACCACGAGCTCGTCGGGCGACAAGGGGGTCTATCTCGGTCAGCAGGCCACCGCGGACCGGGTGACCGTCGACGGCGCCGGCACGTCCAACGCCACGGCCGTCGAGATGAGCGAGTCGACGCTGCGTCGGTCCTCGTTGTCCGCGTCGCCGACCACGGGCCGGGGGGTCTTCTCCGCGGGCAACAACACCGTCACCGACACCACGATCTCCGCCTCGCAGGGTTTCGACCTCTCCGACCCCGGCACCGTCGACGTGGTCTCGCGGGTGAGTGTGCGCAGCGACTGGCAGGGGTTCGCCACCGATGGCGGCACGATCACCATCGACGACTCCGTGGTCGACCTCGGCGCCTCGGTCGGGAGCACCGGCTTGTTCGCCGGCAACGACAACAACGGCACGTCGCCCAAGACCATCAACGCCGACCACGTGACGGTCATCGGCGGCGGTTCGGGGTCGATGGGCGTCTGGGCCTATGCCGCCGCGTCGGGCGCCACGACGACCTCGAGCGTGACGTTGACCAACTCGATCGTGTGGGGGCCCGAGACGTCGCTCCGCGTCGACGCCGGCAACGACGGCGCCCAGGGTGGCGCCAGCACCGCGACGATCGTGACCAGCTTCTCCGACTGGCACGGCGTACCGCTGGAGAACGTCGGCAGCAACGGCGCCGGGGGCGTGACCATCGGCGCAGGTCGGCTCGATGTCGCTCCCGGGCTGGTGGACGCCGCTTCAGGGGACGCGCACCTCACGGCTGGGTCGCCGGTCGTCGACAAGGGCGATCCCTCGGCCTCCGGGCCGAGCAAGGACCGGGACGGCGCGACCCGCGTCGCCGATGGCGACGGCAAGGGCGGCGCCCGGCGCGACATGGGCGCCTATGAGCTGCCCGACACGACTCCGCCGAACACGCGGCTGACCTCGTCGTTGCCCAAGACCACGACCAAGGGCAGGGTCCGGCTGTCGTTCGCCTCCGAGGCCGGCGCGACGTTCACCTGCAAGCTGGACGGCACGAAGTGGAAGAAGTGCCGTTCGCCCTGGAAGGTGTCCCTCTCCCTCGGCAAGCACGTGCTGTCGGTCCGGGCCAAGGATGCGGCCGGCAACGTCGACCCGACCCCCGCGAAGGTCAGGATCAAGCGGATCGCGACGTGACGCCGACTCAGACCGCGCGCACCTGCGCGAGCCGTCGGACGGCATAGTCGTCGCCCCAGCAGACCGCCGCCTCCCACGCTGCGGACGCCTGCGAGGCGACATCGAGCGCGTCGTCGTCCAGGTCGGCCGCGTTGTGGGGAAGGGCGAGGTCGAGGTCGGGGACGTCGACGTGCGCCTCGTCCCAGTCGATCAGCCCCACGCGGTCCCCGGCGATGCGGACATTGCCCGGGTTGGGATCACCGTGCACCACGCAGGTCGGACGACCAGCGAGTCGCGCCCAGGCCGCTCGGCAGCGTTCGACGCCGTCGGGTGGCATCGCGGTCAGGTCGATCCTGGTGCCCGTGGTGGTGACCAGCAGGTCGGCGGATGATCGCCAGCCCGGGCGTTGCGGCCAGTCCCGGGTGTGACCGTGCAGCCCTCGCAGGGTGTCGGCCACGCGGCGCCAGTCGGAGGGCGTCGACGGTGGCTCGCCGTCCACATAGGTCATCACCATCAGCCCGTCCACGAACGGCCGGCCATCGGCCGTGGGGATCGGCACCGGCACCGTGAATCCCGCACGGTCCAGGTGGGCGAGCAGTCCGGCCTCCCACGCCAGGTCGGCGTCGGGTCGTGCGCCGAGGCGACCGACTGCCTCGCGGTCGCCGACGCGGACGCGCCAGATGTCATTGGCGACCCCGCCCTTGAGTGGGTGGAGGCGCACAGCGGCGTCGCCCCACGCGGCCAGTGCCTCCCACCCCATCGGCATGACACTAGGGCGTTCGCCGCCTGTTCGCCCGGGCGTGGTCACCCGGATTCGCCAATGTGCCTCGCGCGACACCGGGCGCGCCTACCGTGGAGCCATGGCCACCTATCTGGTCGCGTCCACGGCGCGTCGTGCACGTGGCGGGGGCGCGTTCGCCGCCGCTGTCGACGGGAATGCGTCCGCGGCGGTTCCGAGCGGTGTCCAGCACGCCTACGTGAGCGGTGCCGGCACCACGATCTGTGGGATCCCGATCTCGGCCCTCCAGACCTTCGACGAGGCGGCCGGCTTCCTGTTCGAGACGCCCGGCCACGGCTGCCCCACCTGCCTGGACGCGGTCGCCTGAGCACACGTCCGCGGGCGGGCCCATCGGCGAGACCGGTCTCACGCGGGCATTTCGTCACGC